>JABHQB010000152.1 GCA_018695965.1 Flavobacteriales bacterium
AAAAATCCCAAACAAACATTTTTAATCTATTAGAAACTGGAGAAATATCTGAAAATGAGTTGATAAGAGAAATCCAAAGTTCTTGTAAGTCCGCAACAAGAAAACAAATAATCTTTGCTTGGAATTCCATGCTTTTAGATTTGCCGAAAAACCGAACTAATCTTCTTGAAAATTTGAAAGAGAAATATCAACTATTTTTACTCTCTAATACAAATGCTATTCATATTAAAGAATTAAAAAGTAGATTAGGAAAAGTGAAATATTCGAAATTTTATAATCTATTTAATAAAGTATATTATTCTCATGAAATTGGTGTCAGGAAGCCACATTCAGAAGCATTTCGTCTTGTTTTAGATGAAAATAATTTAAAAGAAAAAGAAGTTTTATTTATTGATGATTCTCCTCAGCACATTGAGGGAGCAAAAGAACTAGGAATTTATACTTATCATTTAAAAGATAATGAAGAAATTACTACAGTATTTCCTGACATAGTTCAATAAGAACTCCATTAGTATCTTTTGGATGCAAAAAACAAATGATTTTATTGTCCGCACCTTTTTTTGGTGTATCATTTAGCAATCTGATTCCTTCTGCTTTTAATCTTGCCATTTCCCTTACAATATCTTCCACTTCAAAAGAAATATGATGCATCCCTTCTCTATTTTTCTGTAAATAGTTACTAATAGGGCTTTCAGAATTTATAGCTGATACCAATTCAATTTTACTTTCTCCAATCTGAAAAAAAGATGTTGTTACTCCTTCCGATTCTACTGTTTCTGACTTGTAATTTTTCTTTCCAAAAATTTTAGAAAATAGTTCATTTGACTTATTGATGTCGGTTACAGCAATACCAATATGTTCTATTTTTTTCATATAGTTAGAAGGTGAAAATTAAGATAGTTTAATATCCTTTAACTGGATTAGGAATCATAATAGACATTGTTATCTCATGCGTTCCTAGTTGATACTGGCTGATTTCTCCAAAATAATGGTCGAAAGAATATGCAAATTGAATTTTATCCGAGTTAGTGCCAACAGAAAATGCTAAAGATTGATTTGATCTGATTGAAAGTCCTGTCCAAATTTGGTCCATATAAAATAATCTAGTGGAAAAATTATATTCAGGATCTCCGTTATCTCTGTGTCGTAATAAAAAAGAAGGTTCTATATACCAATCTCTATCAATTTTAATTTTATATCCGGCCATACCATAATAAACTCTCTCCTCAATATTTTTTCCGAATCCATCACCTACCTCTTCATTAAATGAGGATTGAAGCATATTAATAACAGAATATCCTATATGAAGTTTTTCATTATATAAATACAAACCAGAGCTAGCATCTCCTAAGAATTTTTCAAAAGCTCTGTCATTATAAGCCGGGTCATATCCTGGAGGTAATTGTCCTGGTTCAAAGTTTAAATAATAGTACATTACTTTTGCTCCTAATCCAAAAGATAAATAGGTATTATCTGAATTTAGTGGAACATGATAAGCATAATTTATTTGTAGGTTGGTCTGATTAGAGGGAGTAGTTCTATCGTATTCCAGGTATCCACCCATTGCAGATCTGTTATTTAAAGACCCATGATAACTTATATTAGCAGAAAGAGGAGCTCCTTCGAAACCTAGCCATTGTTGTCTGCTTTGTAAGGTAAATTGGTTATAGTCCTTACTACCAGATATAGCTGGATTATAAATAACATCATTTGTAAAATATTGTGAGAACATTACCGATTGTTGAGATTTTGAACTCAGAAATGAAAGAACTAAGATAGATATAATTAATACTCTCTTCATTATCTTACAATAGTTAATGTTCCTTTAAACACTTCATCTCCATTTTCTAAATTCAGGACATAATAATAGGTTCCTGAAGTTAATCTTCTGCCATCTTTGGAGTAACCATTAAATGCAGTAGATTCAGAATTTATATAATTTCTTCTTCTATACACCATACTTCCCATTCTATCGTAAACTTCCACTAGCGCTTCTGGATACAATTCAATATTTTCTATTTCCCAATAATCATGTATTCCATCATCATTAGGAGAAAAAACAGAATAAACTATAATACAAATTTTAGGATTTGAAGATATTGTAATAGAATCTGAAATTATGCAACCCATTATATCTGTTATTATAACAGAATATGTTCCGGGGTATAAATTTTCAATTCTACTAGATTCTATATCCATAAATTCCTCTTCTGTGTTCCAAAAAAAGGTAAATGGTGGTGTTCCGTTTTCTACATAAATTCTAGCTGCTCCGCTATTATCATCTTTACAAATTACATTATCAGTAGACATAAAAGTTTGCATTTCTTCTACGGTATTAATAGTTAAATACTGATTTCTTTCACATCCGTTTGTATCTGTAATGTGCAAGGTGTAAGGGGTGATCGATGGAGCTATATTTACAATACTTCTGGATGTATCTCCTATTCCTGTCCAAAGCGTAGAATAGGGAGGAGTTCCACCATAAATTGTAGTAGTTATATCTGCAGAGTCTGAAGGATTACACATGTTTTTTAAAACAAATTCTGCTGTAATCGGAATCGTTTGCTCTACAGAGATAGTATCAATTAAAGAACAAATTAAAGGAGATGTAGAATCTCCTGGAATAGAGTATTCATTAATAATTAGAGTAAAATCTCCAGATTGCAAATTAGATAATATTAAATTTGTAGAGATCGAGCTATCTGGTAGCACCCAATTCCAATCAACATTTGGGTTAGTAATGCTTATTTGTATTTCTCCGGTATTATCATTATAGCAATCAACATGTGTTATATTTATTTGATCGTACGAACATTGCGCATATATCTGAGAACTAATAAATAATAATAGGATTGTAAAAAGAAATATCTGTTTTTTCATAAAAAATTAACTTGGGCAAATATAAAAAAAAAGCTCGTATAAATACGAGCTTTTTATTTTTGAGGTATCGAGCGGATTCGAACCGCTGTAGATGGTGTTGCAGACCACTGCCTAGCCACTCGGCCACGATACCTTATTTTCGGATTACAAATATAAAGATAATTTTAATTGGAAAATAATTTATCTCCTATTAAAATCATTCATTGTTCGGTTAATGCCAATAGTAGTAAATGATAAAATCATTTTAACTGCTAAATCCATTCTTTCTTCTAGTAAATTTGTTTCTTCATCTGACCAATTTCCTAAAACATAATCGGATTGTCTACCTTTGTTAAACTCAGATCCGATACCAAATTTTATTCTTGGAAAAGAAGTGCTTTGTAAAACTTCAATGATGTCCTTTAAACCATTATGCCCACCATCAGAACCCTTTGCTCTGAGCCTAATAGTAGAAAATGGTAAGGATATATCATCAGAAACAACTAAAATATTATCAGCAGATACTTTCTCTTTTTGCATCCAATAATTTACTGCTTTCCCACTTAAATTCATAAAAGTATTTGGCTTAAGTAGTATAAGCTGCCTCCCTTTATGTTTTAATACCGATACGTCAGCAAGCTTATCAGTAGAAAAAGAAATGTTGGATAAGCTAGCTAGCTTATCCAACACTTTAAATCCTATATTATGGCGACTATTTTCATACTTTTCGCCAGGGTTACCTAATCCTATGATTAAGTATTTCATTATTTACTCAGTAGCTGGTTCTTCAGCAGGAGATTCTTGTTTCGTTTCATCTCCTTCTGATTTAGATTCTCCACCTTCAGTAGTTTCTCCTTCTTCTCCTTCTAATTCTTCATCCTCTTCTACCTCTTCCTCAATAGCAGCTCTTGCAGTTTTCACACCAACTACTACAGAATTATCTGGGGCTAAGAATTCACATCCATCTTGATCTAAATCTTTAATGTAAATAAATTGACCTATTTTTAAATGCTCAATATCAAGTTCAATTGCATCTGGCATCTTATCAATGAGACCTCTTGTAATAATTTTTCTTCTTCTGAACATAAGATTTCCTCCATTTCTAACTCCGATAGATAAGCCATTTAGAATTACTGGAATAGAAATAGTGATTTCTTTGTCCTCAAATACTTCTAGAAAATCAATATGAAGAATTCTATCTGTTACTGGATGGAACTGAATATCTTTCATGATTGCCCTCGTTTTTTTTCCACTAATATCTAATTCTACTACATAAACATCTGGAGTATTTACAAGGTTTCTAAAGTCATTTTCATGAGCATAAAAACACACTTGCTTTTCTCCCCCGTAAAGTACACATGGAACATTACCCTGATTTCTTAGCGATCGAGTGTTAGATTTTCCAACTTTCTCTCTCTCAATTACGCTAATTGCTAGTGATTTCATTTTGTTTTATTTTTGATTTATTAATAATTGTTTCTTACTGATTGCTTTTCCAAGTAGCAGAGATAGATTCATTCTTAACTACTGATTTTATTGTTTTAGCAAAGAAATCTGCAACGGAAATTTCTCTTACTTTTTTACTTTTATGTTCCTTTGGAATTGTATTTGTTATTACCAATTCTGCAATATTTGAGTTGTCAATTTTCTGATACGCATCTTTTGAAAGAACACCATGAGTACAATATGCTCGTACTGAAGTTGCTCCTTGCTGAATCATTAAATCGGCAGCTTTAGTTAGAGTTCCAGCTGTATCTACCATATCATCAATAATTACAACATCTTTTCCTTCAACATCTCCCAGAACTTTCATCTCACCTATTACATTTGCTTTTTTACGCTCTTTATAACAAACAACAACTCCTGAATTTAGTAATTTACTATAAGCATTTGCTCTTTTAGTCCCTCCCATATCTGGAGATGCAATTACTAAATTTGCTAAATTTAAATTCTTAATGTCTTCTATAAAAAGTTCTGAAGCATATAAATGATCTACTGGAACTTCAAAAAATCCTTGAATTTGATCGGCATGTAAATCCATAGTCATTACACGACTTACTCCAGCTGCCGAAAGTAAATTAGCGACTAATTTTGCCCCTATCGGAACTCTTGGCTTCCCCTTTTTATCCTGACGAGCATATCCAAAATAAGGCATTACAGCAATAATATTATGAGCAGAAGCTCTTTTTGCAGCATCAACCATTAGTAATAGTTCCATTAAATTATCTGATGGTGGTGTGGTAGATTGAATTAGAAAAACATGAGATCCACGAACAGTTTCATCAAATGATGGTTCAAATTCTCCATCAGAAAATTCTACTATTGATGAAGATGAAATCTCTGATCCGTATGATTTAGCAATTTGAGATGCTAAATATTTTGTGTTAGCTCCTGCAAAAAATTTAATTGGTTTTTCCATTATTTCCTTATTTAAAAAGGGGTGCAAATATAGTAAAATATCTGATAAAAATTATTTTTCTGAAAAATCTATTATATGAGGAATTATGTATTATTTTTGCGACAACAAAACTGAAATGCCCAGGTGGCGGAATTGGTAGACGCGTTGGTCTCAAACACCAATGGAGTAATCCGTGCCGGTTCGAGCCCGGCTCTGGGTACCAAAAAGCTCTCTTTATTAGGAGAGCTTTTTTTATTTTATTATGTTTGCCAATCAATAAAATAAAAGTATGAAACCAACATTATTAATTTTAGCAGCAGGGATGGGAAGCCGATATGGTGGATTAAAACAAATAGATGGAATAGGGCCAAATGAAGAGCCTATTATTGAATATTCCATATATGATGCAATAAACTCAGGATTTGGTAAAATTGTTTTTGTAATACGGAGAGAGTTTGATGAAGCATTTCGGAATAGATTTGATAAGTTTAAAAATAAAATAATCATAGAATACACTTATCAAGAAGTAAACCCTAAAGTAGAGGGAATTATAACTGTTGAGCGTACAAAACCTTGGGGGACATCTCATGCTGTATTAGTAGCAAAAGACGTTATAAATGAACCATTCGCAGTTATAAATGCAGATGATTATTATGGATCCGAATCTTATAAACTAATAGCAGATTTTTTAACAAAAGAATGCTCCCCTTCATTAATGGCAATGATAGGATATACTTTACACAATACATTGTCGGAACATGGTACGGTTAACAGAGGGGTGTGTGAATTAGACTCAGATAATAATCTTGTGGAAGTAATTGAAAGAACAAAAATTGCGGAACAAAATGGAGTGGTAAATTATAATGTAGGTGCAGATGATTCACTAGGTACGGTAGATAAAAATGTGCCAGTTTCAATG
>JABHQB010000153.1 GCA_018695965.1 Flavobacteriales bacterium
AAAGAAAAAACAGATCAATTTAAAGATCAATTTGCAAGTAAAGCGGCATCAGTTGACCAGCAGGGAAAGTTGTTTACTTATGGTAAGCCATTGATAGACGCATTGGATAATGGAGACGCTCTGAAGAAACCATTATCTATTTTTTATTATGTGATGGCTGCCGGATTTATTTTATGTCCTTTATATTTGGCATACGAAGCAATCTTTGAAATGAGTTTCTTTAAATGGCCATTTATAGATGTAATAGGAGTGACAGTTGTTTTTGCTGCATTTGCATTCTCTTCTTGGATGAGCTTCCAGATAGTTTGGAATAGAAAGAATAAAAATGTTGATAGCATAAAAGAAGATCAAGGTTTCCTTTCTACCAAGATTATTACAGATCTAATGAAACTTCTTGGAGAGTGTTTTGCTGTTATTGTTGCGATTACTGGTACAGTGGGGGTAATAGCTGGATTAATGAGCGATGCAGCTAGTGATTTTGTTGATAGTGACGGAATCTATTATATACTTATTTTCCCTGTGATAGGATACCTGATTCTTTTAGGATCTAGATTTTTTGCAGAAATAATAAATGCTACAGCAGATATCGCTAGAAACACCAAAAGATAAATTTATAGAATTTTAGTTAACCTAAAATAATACTTATGTGTTGTTTTTAATTTTCAATGGTATGGATCATAAGTTTTTCTATTAAATAAAATAATTTTGGTTAATAATAGAATTTTATCATTTCTGTTTGGAATTCTCTTTATAATGTCATTATTCTTTACATGGATTACAATCCCACAAGATATGTCATTAATAGAGATATCTCGATTTACACAAATAGGTCTTGCAAAAACAATACCTCAATATATGTTCTTTTATATAGGTTTTGTATTTCTGATATTAGGAATTATTAGTTTGTTAATGAACTTTAATGATAAAATAAGAATTGCAAGAATTGTACTGTATTTAGTTCCATTATATTTTATTATAATATGTGTCTTAAATATTCTAGAATTCAATCGAGATATAATAGAAAAACCAGATAGTAGTGTTAATATAATAGATCTGTTGAGAACATTAGGAATAGGGTTTTATATTTTCTTAATCTCGTATGTAGGTTTATTGAAATATTTAAAAATAGAGAAAAAGAGTGGCAGCTGAAAACCTTATAGAGTAGGCGATTTTAAAAAATTTGGAAATTATGGAATGGTATTTAAAAGTTTAAAAAAATTACGCTGTATTTAACGGAAGGGCTAGAAGAAAAGAATATTGGATGTTTGTATTATTCAATGCAATTGCTAGTTTTATTCTTGGTTTTATTGATGGAGCAACAGGTATGTATGATCCATCTACTGGATACGGAGCTCTTAGTGGGATATACTCACTTGCTGTCTTAATTCCTACAATAGCAGTTGCTGTAAGAAGAATGCATGATGTTGGGAAAAGTGGATGGTACTTATTAATTCCAATTTATAATTTTATCTTAGCCTGCACTGATGGGGATAGTACAGATAATAAATATGGTGCAAACCCAAAAGGATTATAAATTTGTATAAAAGAAACCGAGATGAGAATCTCGGTTTTTTTTAATTTCCATTAACACATATCCCCTGGTCTTACCCACTTATCAAATTCTTCTTCAGTTAGGTAACCCAAATTAACACTTTCTTCTTTTAGAGTTGTACCGTTTTCATGAGCTGTTTTAGCAATTTTAGCTGCTTTCTCGTAGCCAATCTTTGTATTCAGAGCAGTAACCAACATTAAGGAATTCTCTAAATTATTTTTAAGGTTTTCATGGTTAGGTTTAATGCCTTTAGCACAATTTACATCAAAAGAGACGCAAGCATCACCAATCAATCTGGCAGATTGTAAGAAGTTTGCAGCCATCATTGGTTTAAAAACATTTAACTCGTAATGTCCTTGCATTCCACCGACAGATATTGACACATCATTACCAATAACTTGTGCACAAACCATTGTAAGAGCTTCTGCTTGAGTAGGGTTTACTTTTCCTGGCATAATCGAAGAACCAGGTTCGTTTGAAGGGATAATAATCTCTCCGATTCCACTTCTTGGTCCTGAAGCAAGTAACCGTATGTCGTTTGCTATTTTATTTAAAGAAACTGCTAATTGTTTTAATGCTCCGTGTGTTTCTACAATTGCATCGTGAGCCGCTAGTGCTTCAAATTTATTTTCTGCAGTAATAAAAGGAAGTCCTGTAAAATCAGCAATATACTTTGCTACTAATTCAGAATATCCATCTGGAGTGTTGATTCCTGTTCCTACTGCTGTTCCTCCCAATGCCAGTTCCGATAGGTGAGAAAGTGTATTGTTAAGTGCTTTTAGACCATGGTCTAATTGAGAAACATATCCAGAGAATTCTTGACCAAGTGTAAGTGGGGTAGCATCCATTAGATGAGTTCTACCAATCTTTACAACATTCATGAACTCTGCAGATTTCTTTTGTAGAGTATTTCTTAATTGATCCACTCCAGGGATTGTTGTTTCTACTAACATTTTGTAAGAAGCAATATGCATGCCAGTAGGAAAAGTATCGTTAGAGCTCTGTGATTTATTTACATCATCATTTGGGTGTATTGTTTTATCATTATCATCCAAACTTCCTCCATTAATAACATGAGCTCTATTTGCAATAACCTCATTGGTATTCATATTACTTTGAGTACCACTTCCTGTTTGCCAAATTACAAGTGGGAACTGATTATCATGTTTCCCTTCTAAAATTTCATCACATACTTTTGAGATTAAATCTCTTTTTTCTTCAGATAAAACACCTAATTTACAATTAGTATGAGCAGCTGCCTTTTTTAAATAAGCAAAACCATAAATAATTTCGAGTGGCATAGAGGACTCACTTCCAATTTTAAAGTTATTTATACTTCTTTGAGTTTGAGCTCCCCAGTATTTTTCTGATGGCACTTGAACATCACCCATTGTATCTTTTTCTATTCGATAATTCATAATAAAAATGTTTTGATAGTTTTAATAGTTGTTGTTTATTTGCACTGCAAAATTACTAATTATGAAATTTCTAGGCTTCCTTATATTTGTATTTGTTTTTTTAATGGCTTTTTGGGCTATTATATTTTTAGCTTCTGTGATTCCTTATTTCATCTTTGTTTGGATTAAAGAAGGAAAATTAGAAAACGATCAGATTCCTAATTAGTCTATTATCTCTAACACATTTTCAGGAGGCCTACCTATTCTAGCTTTCGTTCCATTTATTACTATTGGTCTTTCAATTATTTTAGGATGATCAACCATTGCCTGAATAATTTCATTATCTTTTAACTCTCTTCCTTTAAAATTTTCTTTCCAAATTTCTTCTTTTCTTCTCACTAAATCAATAGGAGAAATAGATAGTTTAACTAAAATTAACTCCAAATCCTCAAATTTTGGAGGGTTTTTCAGATATTCAATAATTTCAATTTTCTTTCCTTTTTCTTGTATTAAACTAAGTGTTTGTCTGCTTTTACTGCATCTTGGATTGTGATATATTTTCATAATCTTATTTTTGACCGAATTCCATTAAATAACTTTTAATAAAAGGATTTAAATCACCATCTAATACCGCATCGGGATTTGTAGATTCATGATTTGTTCTCAAATCTTTCACCATTTTATAAGGGTGAAGAACATAGTTTCGTATTTGTGACCCCCATTCAATTTTCTTCTTTTTTCCTTCTAATTTATCTTTTTCATCTTGATTCTTTCTTAATTCTAAATCATGAAGTTGAGATTTCAAAAGTTGAATAGCTTTAGCTTTGTTTTCCAATTGTGAACGAGACTCAGAGTTTTCAATTGTAATTCCTGTTGGTCTGTGCTTTAATCGTACTGCAGATTCTGTTTTATTTACTCCCTGTCCTCCAGCTCCACTTGCCCTAAAAGTATCCCAACTTATCTCAGATGGGTCAATTACAATTTCTACACTATCATCTGCAAGTGGATAAACAAATACAGATGCGAATGACGTATGTCTTTTTGCATTAGAATCGAAAGGTGAAATTCTTACCAATCTGTGCACACCATTTTCTCCTTTCAGATTTCCGAAAGCAAAATCCCCTTCAATTTCTAATGAAACTGCTTTTATCCCTGCAGGTTCTGCTTTATGGAAGTCGAGTTCTTTTATTTTGTATCCATTCTTTTCTCCCCACATCAAATACATCCTCATAATCATTTCTGCCCAATCCTGACTTTCTGTTCCTCCCGCTCCAGGATTTATAGTCATAATTGCCGACATATTATCTTCCTCAGCAGAAAGCATGTTCTTAAACTCCAAATCTTCTAGTAAAGATATGCAACTATGAAATTTTTTCTCTACTTCTACATCTGACGACTCTCCTTCAGAAAGGAATTCCTCTAAAATGATTAGCTCATCTAATTCTGTTTTCGTTCTATTAAAGGATGAAGTCCAAATTTTTATTTTACTGATTTCTTTTAAGGTTTTTTGTGCCTTATCAGGATGGTCCCAGAAGTTGCTTTCTTGTGTAATCTTTTCTAATTTTTCAATTTCTTCTTCTTTTTCCTTAATAGAAAGAAATTGGCAAAGAGAATCTAATCTGTTTTGTATATCTGATATTTGTTCTGAAGAGATCATTTTACAAAACTAATTATTTATCCTTGTTTATCAGTTCCCAAATCAACTTGCTTTCAAATCCTTTTTGCTGCAGATGTTTTGCTATTTTTCCTTTCCGAATAAATTGATTTGTATCTTTTAGAGAATCTCTTTTTTTTAGATACAAGTCTTTTAAAACTTTCACATATTCTTTCTTTTCAATTTGTAACAATCCTTTATCAATACAATTGTTAGATATTTTTTTAATTTTTAATTCATTTTTTATTTTCACCTTTCCCCACCTCTTTATCCTGAACTTTCCTCTACAAAAAGATTCGGAAAATCTTTCTTCATTTACAAATTTATCTAATATTAAATCTGTTAAAATATTCTCAATTATTTCATCAGAAATCCCCCATTCTTTCATTTTTTTCTCAACTTCCCACTGACATCTATCTTGCATAGCACAATACGACTGAATTCTTTCAGTAGCTTCTTTTACAGTATAAACTTTATTGTTTTGCACTTTTCAAAAATACAGTTTATTACTTTATTAATTATATTTTTGCCAAAATGAAAAATAAACAGGCAATAACTCTTCTTTTTATTTCTAACATAATTTCTGGTTTTGCGCAAGGAATAAGCATGATGGCAATTCCTTGGTATTTTGTTGATATTATAGACAAACCAGAAATCTTTGCGTTTTTCTATTTATTTGTTACTTTCCTTACCTTGTTCTGGGGTTTGTACGCAGGCACAATTGTTGATAGATATTCTAGAAAAAAAGTCTTTATATATACCAATCTTATTTGCGGAAGTGTAATCGGACTTATCTCCTATTATGGATTTCTTAATGAT
Source organism: Flavobacteriales bacterium (assembly GCA_018695965.1). GTDB lineage: Bacteria > Bacteroidota > Bacteroidia > Flavobacteriales > BACL11. Next base: position 5,423 of record JABHQB010000153.1, read on the forward strand.
TCAAATCCAGAATATCTGCTCCCAGAATATTTGGTGTTGTTGGTTTTTGGACTAACTATTTTTAATTACAATATTCATTATCCAAATTTATATGCGTTTGGTCAAGAAATAACAGAAAAAAGGAATTATGGGAAGCTAAATTCCTATATAGAAATTCAGGGACAGGTAACCTCTATGTTTGCAGGAGCTTTTGCTGCTGTGTTACTTACAGGTATTACTACTTCTAGTTTTACTCTTGCAGGATTTAATATTACTTTTCCTTTTACAATAGAAGCTTGGAGCATCCAGAAAGTATTTATGATGGATGCAATCACTTATTTTGTAGGTATTACTTTGTTCTTATTTATTAAATATACGCCAATTGATAAAGGAGAGGTTCATTTAGGATCACTATTAAGTAGATTAAAAGGAGGGTTTAAATATTTGAGATCAAATCCAAATATTTTTGCTTTCGGAACTTTAAGTTATATTTTGTTTGCTTTTACTTTGGTTGAGGTACATGTGTTGCTCCCATCATATGTGGAAAAATTTATGAACTCTTCTGCAGATGTTTACGCCTCAGCTGAAGTTTATTATTCTATTGGAGCTATATTATCTGGATTTTTGGTTTACAGGATTTTTAGTAAATATAATGAATATTTAAGTGTTGTTTTATTAATGTTTGTTGTAAGTGTTGCGTTTCTTGGAATGAGTTTTAGTAATAATTTATTTTTATTTTTTGCTGCAAATCTTATTTTAGGAGTTACTAATGCTGGAGTTAGAATATTACGGACAACTTATTTGTTTTCACATGTACCAAATAATTTAATTGGCAGAGCTAATAGTGTATTTGGTTCCATAAATGTTGTAATCCGAATGATTTTGATTTCAATATTCTCTATTCCTTTTTTTTTAGAAGATGATAATATAAGATGGGGATATTTTGTAGGATCTGTATTAGTGTTGTTAACAGTTATTACACTTCTGTATTATTACTTTAAAGAGAAGAAGTCTAATTAACTACACTGTATTGTAACAGATGTAGTCGTTCATCAGATTTAATAATTACCTTTCTGTTAAATTTCTTGCTCCATTTATGAGATATAGAGTTAAAGAACCACCCTTTATTAATATAAGATTCTATAAAAGGGTGTGTAGCAATTACTATTTCCCCTTTTTGTGTTGTTGATAAATTTTCAATCTTATTTTCTATAGTTTCAATTAGAAGCAAACTAGAATCAATTTTCCCATTTCCGGCACACATAGGACACTTTTCTTGTGTGTCAATTTTCATTTCAGGCCTTACTCTTTGTCTAGTAATTTGCATTAACCCAAATTTTGATAATGGCAGTATATGATGTTTTGCTTTATCAGTTTTCATAGCTTCTATCATGCTATCATAAATGATTTTTCTGTTTTTAGCATTTTGTAAATCAATAAAATCAACAACAATAATACCACCCATATCTCTTAGTCGTAATTGTCTAGCAACTTCTTCTACAGAAATTTTATTGACAGCAAGAGCATTTGCTTCCTGATTCTTTTTCGAATCTACTTTTTTCCCACTGTTTACATCAATTACATGTAGTGCTTCAGTATGTTCAATTACAAGGTAAGCCCCGCTTTTCATGCTAGCAGTCTTCCCGAATGAACTTTTTATTTGCTGTGTAATATTCATTTTCTGAAAAATAGGAATTTCTCCTTTATATAACTTGACTATTTTTTCCTGATCAGGAGAGATTCTAGAAAGATATTCTTTTAGTTCTGCATGTATTTCAGGGCTATTTACATGTATTTTACTAAATCCAGAATTTAATAAATCTCGTAAAATAACAGATGATCTATTCATCTCACCATGTATTCTCTCATTCAGATTTGCAGTTTTTAGTTTTTTAAATATAATCTGCCATTTTTTGTAAAGGTTCTTCATATCAGTATCTAGCTCTGCTACTTTCTTACCTTCTGCTACTGTTCGGATAATAACCCCAAACCCTTTAGGCTTTATACTATGTATCAGTTTCTTTAATCTTGATTTTTCTTCAGAACTTTTTATTTTCTGAGAAATAGAAACTCTATCAGAAAAAGGAATCATAACCATATATCTTCCAGCAAAGGAAAGTTCAGCAGAAAGTCTTGGACCTTTAGATGAGATTGGTTCTTTTGATACTTGAAGCATTAAATGGTCACCACTTTTTACAACATCCTGAATTTTACCTTCTTTTAGGGTGTCTTTTTCTTTTCTGAAATTTTTTAATGATGCAGTATTTAGTTTTTTTGTTCTTGTTTTATCTGTAAATTTCTTAAATGAATTCAGCTGAGATCCTAAATCTAGGTAGTGAAGAAAACCATCTTTTTCATGACCAACACCTACAAAAGCAGCGTTTAGCCCAGGAACAATTTTTTTAATCTTTCCTAGGTAAATATCTCCAACAGAATAATTATTATCGTGTTTTTCTTTATGTAGTTCTATTAATCGCCCTTCCTTAAGTAGAGCAATAACAACTTCTGTTGGTTTGGAATCAATTACAAGTTCGAATTTCATAGTTGAAATTACTTTAAATAAACTTTTTACAGTTTATTTATTCTTGTGTCTATTTTTTCTCAAACGTTTTTTACGTTTGTGAGTTGAAATCTTCTTTGCTTTTTTCTTTTTTGCCCCTGACATATTATATTCTTTTTACTAGAAATACTAGTTTATGATTTTACGTTATTCTTCACTTCTTCTTTAAAGACCTTAGCTGGTTTAAATGAAGGTATGTGATGTGCTGGAATAATTATTGTTGTATTCTTTAAAATGTTTCTTCCAGTTTTTTCTTTTCTTTCTTTAGCTAAAAATGTGCCAAATCCTCTTAAAAATACTGATTCGTCTTGCTTGATTGATTCTTTAATTTCTAACATTAAAGATTCTACAACTACAGATGCTGTGGTTTTTTCAACTCCTGTTCTTTCAGATATTTTGCTTATTATCTCTGCTTTTGTCATTTTTTACTAAATATTAAATTTTGTTAATTTTTCTTTTATTTTTGGAGTCGCAAATATATTAAATTTACTATTAAAAATACTTTATAAAAATTC
>JABHQB010000012.1 GCA_018695965.1 Flavobacteriales bacterium
CTGCTTTTTTGAATATCCAGATAAAACTTTAGCAGCTCTTCCTGTTGGGGCAAGTAACGAACTTCTTTTTGCTACTACCGACAAGCTTTTTACAAGTGTAGAAACTAAAGTAGTCTTTCCTGTACCGGCGTATCCTTTTAATAAAAAGATACTTCTGTTTCCTAATGTGCTTACGAAATCGGAAATTTCATTTATTAGTTCATCTTGTTGTGGAGTTGGGTTAAACTCAAAATTTTCTCTGAGTTTATCTTTTAATTTCTGACTTTTACTCATCCGATTATATTTACTTCCGGATGAATATCAATTTCAAATTTATTTTTTACTGAACGTTGAATTTCTTTAGAGAGTGAGATAATTTCTTCTCCTGTTGCATTTCCATGATTTACTAAAACCAATGCCTGATTCTTATGTACACCAGCATCTCCTTTTCTATACCCCTTCCATCCGCATTGGTCAATTAACCATCCAGCAGCAACTTTGGTTTCAGTTTCAGAAACTTTATACCCTACAATTTCAGAATATTGTTTCTGTGTTTTAAGAAATTCTGAAGTAGAAATCACAGGGTTTTTAAAGAAGCTTCCGATATTTCCAATAACTTCAGGATTTGGCAATTTCCTTGTTCTGATATTAATTACTGCTTTACAAATACTTTCTGTAGAAACAGGAAGTCCCAAACTTCTTATTTCTTCTTTAATTGCACCGTATTTTGTATTATTGATGGGACTTTTACTTAACTCAAAATTCACATGAGTTATCATGACCTTTTCTTTTAGTTCGTGTTTGAAAATAGAATCTCTGTATTCAAAATTACACTCCGAATTTTTTAATATAAAAGCTTCTTTTGTATCCAGATTTACTCCTTCAACTGAAACAATAAAATCTTTTACTTCTACACCATATGCTCCTATGTTCTGCATGGGAGAAGATCCAACATTTCCAGGAATGAGCGCCATATTCTCCAATCCAGAAAGACCGTTCTTTATACTCCACAAAACAAATTGATGCCAATTTTCTCCTGCTCCAACTCTCAGAATGGTAGATTCACTTTTTTCTTCTATTATTTGTTTTCCTTTTATTTCGTTCTGAATAATTAATCCTTCATAATCTTTTAGGAATAAAACATTACTTCCTCCACTCAAAATTAAATGAGAATTATTGTTGTATTCTTCTGAGTTTATTACAGAGACCATTTCTTTCTCCGATTGGACTTTGCAATAAAATTTACATTTTACATTAATCCCAAATGTATTGAGTTTTCTTAGGGATATGTTCTTTTCAAAATCCATTAAGAGATCATTACTTCTTTAATTTCTTTGTTTTCGAAACTATATGTTTTACTAGGAAAATTTTTAATTATTGAATAGTCGTGAGTAGCTATTATTACTGTAGTTCCATTAGAGTTAATTTCTTTCATAGTTTCAATAATACTATTCGATTTTTCTGGATCCAAATTTCCGGTTGGCTCATCTGCAAGTATAATTTTTGGATGATTTAGAAGAGCTCTGGAAATAGAAACTCTTTGTTGCTCACCTCCTGAGAGTTCATGAGACATTTTCTTCTCAACCCCTTCTAAATGAACGGTGTCTAAGACCTCTGTAATTCGTTCTTTAATTTTATTTTTATCTTTCCAACCGGTAGAACGGAGTACAAATTCCAGATTTTTATAAATATTTCTATCAGAAAGTAGCTGAAAATCCTGAAAAATAATTCCTAACTGCCTTCTTAAATATGCAATTTTATTTTTCTTTATATTATTTAAGTTAAACTCTGCAACAGAAATGGATCCTTTCTGAAAATCAATTTCTTTGTACAAGGATTTTAGTAGAGAACTTTTTCCACTACCGGTTCCTCCAATTAGATAAATAAAGTCACCTTTATTTATAGTTAGGTTTATGTTTTTTAGAATCTCATTATTTTTGAAAGAGATGTGTAAGTCAGAAATTGTTATAATAGGATTATTCATTTTCATTAAATTTAAATATTTTACCAAATGGAAGTGATTGAATGTATTCTGTCAGTTTTCCTTGTTCGTCAATTATATTATTTTTCTTTAAACCTTTTGCAATATGGTCAACTCTGAAATAGGCGATCAATGACAATTTATTGTCTCTTATTTGAACAAAATCTGGAATTTTGTCAGTTCCCTTTATTTTTATAATATGTAACATAATATATGTTGTAAAAATAGTGTTTTTATTGTGTAAATACAGATAAAAAATATTTCAACTTGTTAAAAAAAGATGTTGAAAACTTAAAAACACAATATTATGGAGTTCCTCCTTATTATTTAATTTTAGGAACTGATAAAACATATCCTAATATGATTAAAAAGTTCTCCTTTTTTCTTCTGATGAGTAGTTTGATAATTAATGTTTCGGCACAAATCATTGATTTAGACAAGGCAAATAAATTATTTGAAGAAGGAGAATATAGTGTGTCTCAAAATTTGTATCAAAACTTATTAAATGATGGAGAAAATGAAGATTTTTTGATATACAAAATTGCAAATTGTTCTAAGAATTTGGGTAATACTGATGCAATTTATTGGTATGAATTACTAATAAAAGATTACAAAAACTCAATTTTTTCACAGAATTCAAGAAAAGAATTGGGGTTTATTTACTTTAGTAATAAGAACTACTCAAAGTCTTCTGAAATACTTTCTGAAATAAATGATGAATCTATACAAGATGACGAATTTCATTTTAAATTAGGATATTCTCTTTTTGATCAGGAAAAATATGATGACGCAAAATACCATTTTTATAAAGTAAAGGATAAAGATGGGAGGTATAAGAGCTTGTCTTTATATTATTATGCGCATATCAATTATATTCAAAAGATGTACAATAAATCTTTGTCGAATTTTAAGTTGTTAAAGGATGATAAAACTTTTTCTGCAATTGTACCTTATTATATTACTCAAATTTATTTTGAATTAGAAAAATATAAAGAACTTATAGATTATGCAGTTCCAATTCTGGATAATGTAATTGATAGTAGGGAAGAGGAAGTTAATCGTTTGCTTTCAGAGTCTTATTTTAATTTGTTGGATTATAAAAATGCTGAAATATATTTTAGTAAATATCTAGAGATTTCAGAATCAAACAAAATAGAAGATTATTTTCAGATGGGGCAAATAAATATCTTTTTGGAAGATTATGAGGAAGCTATTTATTATTTAGAGAAAGTAGAAAATACAGAAGATAGTTTGTCTCAATTTACATCTTACTATTTAGGAAAATCTTATCTGAATATGGGTAAAAAGTCCTTTGCTTTAAATGCGTTTAAGAATGCTGCTGAGATCAATTTTGACCTTATATTAAAGGAGGAGTCTTTGTATAATTATTTTAAACTTTCTTATGAGTTGGATTTACCTTACACGAATTTATCATATGTTATGAATGAGTTTGATGAACACCACCTGAGTAAATATAAATTAGAAGTAAAACGATTGATGATTAATATGTTTCAGAGTACTAATCAGTACCAACAAGCATTTGATTTTCTGAAAAATAATTATTTGCCAAAACAAGAAGAAAAACAAACTTTACAAAGATTATCTTATTATATTGGAGTACAACATTATAATAATGCGAATTATAATAATGCATTGGTAAAGTTTGAATTTGCTAGGAAATATCCTGAAAATAAAGAAATTGATGTAATGTGTTTGTATTGGTTAGCTGATTGCTATTATCAGTTGAGAGACTATACAAAAGCAATAAATTATTACACAGAGTTTATTAGTACTTCATCTAATTCTTTAATGGATAAAGTTTCTGTTTCAAAATATAATTTAGCTTATGCGTATTTTCAATCTAAACAATATTCTAAATCGGTAGATTTATTTAGGAAGGCGATAAATTCTGAGTTAGATGACGGTAGAATGCAAGATTCTAAACTCAGATTAGCGGATAGTTATTTTATGTTGAGTGAATTTAAAAATGCAAGCAGATATTATAGGAAATCTACTGAAAACAACACATCTCAGGATTATGCACTTTATAAGGAATCAAAATGCTATGCTTTATTGTCAGATTATAGAAAGCAGGAAGAATGTTTATCCGAGTTAACATCAACATTTCAAGAATCTCCATATTATCAAAGATCCTTATTTGATATGGCAAATTTGTATAAAAATCAAGGTGAGAATGCAAAAGCTATCAATTATTATGATAAGGTTTTATTTGTTTCAAAAGACAATGAAGTACTTTCTTCTTCACTTCTAAATAAAGGTCTGATATATTTTAATCAAGGAGAAATCGATCAATCCATTTTATGCCTGAAAGAGATTATTGAGGATTATTCAAAATCAGGGTCGTTTAATGGAGCGAAAATAGGATTGCAAAATGCTTATGTGAAAAAGGGAGATATAAACGAATATCTCTCATATATAAATAAGATTCCTCAGTTAGATATTAGTGTTGCAGCTAAGGATTCTATTACTTATCAGATTGCATATAATAAGTTTAAGAAAGAGGATTATATTCAGTCAAAAATTGATTTTGGTGGATATATTACAATTTTCGGAGATGATGCAATCTTTCAAATTAAATCTCAATATTATTATTCTGAGTCTTGTTGGAAAACGTCTGATACTATTCTTGCGATAAACGCTTATAAGAAAGTATTAGAGTTAGGGAATTCAGTATTTTTCGAACCTTCATTAATTAGGTTATGCAGATATTCATACGATAAGGAAGATATGAAATCTTCTAATAAATATTATCAAATTTTAGATACGACAGCTTCTACAAATGGATTGCAAAGAGAGTCGATTATAAGATTAATGTTTGGTTTTGAACTGAATAATACTGAGATTGCTGTAAAATATGCGGAAAGAGTTTTACTAGCGGATAAGATTGATGATCGTTTAGTTGCAAGATCTAAATTAATAATTGCTCGTTCTGATTATCAGAATGGAAATTACGCTCGTTCATCAGATTTGTGTAATGAAATTGTGAGTTTGACTACCAATAAAGATGGTTCGGAAGCAATGTATATGAAATCATATTTTTCTTATTTGGAAGAAAATTATTCGGAAAGCGAGAGTTTGATTTTTGAACTTTCTGAAAGGTATTCTTCAAATCACTGGATTGCAAAAGGTTTTGTGCTTTTGTCAGATGTTTATATGAATCAGGGTAATAATTATCAGGCAAAAGCAACTTTGGAAAGTGTAATTGAAAATCATGACGGGGAAGATGTGGTTAATTTGGCAAAAAAGAAATGGGAGCAAATCATAGAGAAAAAACAATCAGAAAAAGTAGAGTCAGAGAAAGAAGAATCTACTATTGAAATTGGAGAGACTTTAGACTATGAAATAAATTATTCTGACTTAGAAATTGAAGAAGAAATGGAAAATTAAATTATGAAAAAGATAAATACTTTTGTTCTGATGTGTTTTGTCTCTGTTTTGATGGCACAAGATATAAATCCAACTAAGGTTACGGTTATAGAAGGTTTTAAACCTCAAATCCCGGAATCTGAAAAGATAAAGGAAACAACTCAATTTTCAGATACGACCAAGATTGACAAAACTCAGAAATATAGTTTTGTTGAGAAAACCCTAAATACAGATTATGAAATTAGTCCACTAAATTCAGCCAAGGTAAGTGGGGAGAAACTTTCTGATTTATATCGTTCTACTATTTTGCTTGGTGGAGGTACTCATTTTACATCTGTTTCAAACATTACATTTAATAGTTTAAGAGAAGATGATTATTCTTATGGACTTACATTTAATCATTTTGCAAATAGATATTCAGACAAGAATTCAGAAAAACTCAAAAAATCTCTAAACCAGCTACATCTTTTTGGAAAGAAAATAGAAGAGAAAAATATTTATTTAGTAAACCTTGATTATGATAGAAACTCAGTAGAAAACGAATATAGACTTATTCCAGAGTCTGTTACTAATACTGATAAAAACAGATTTTCTTATTCAAAGATTGGGGTTACTGTTTTTTCAAGGGAGCTTTCTGAATACAAATTAAAACACAGAACACATTTCTTTGTTTCAGATTTAAATGAATTATCAGAAAATCAGATTCACCTGAATACATCTATTAGTAAGAATGTAAGGAGATATCCTGTTCAATTGGAAATAGAATTTGATAATTTTATAAATTATGCAAATTCAGAGTTGGATGATGTAGAACGATCTGATTTCAAGATCTTCGCATTAAATTCTTTTATTTCTATAGAAAAGTATGATTTTTATATAGATTTAGGATTTAATTTTTATTACATATTAGATGCACTAGAGGGTAGTGAAATAGGTTTATTTCCTTATGTCAATATAAGTAAATGTTTAGTGAAAGATATCCTGTACATTGAAGGAGGAGTGGAGAATAATGGTTATAGAAATACAATTAAATCACTCTCAGATAATAATCCATATATATATGCTTTTGCAACAAATCAAGATATAGTGTTTGATGATTTTAACACATTAGATTTAAGAACTACTGAAGAAAATGAAGCGTACCTTTACATGAAGAATGTAATAGGTAAAGATGAGGTGTTTGAAGGAAAATTATCTTATGCTTATATTGTAAACGCTCCTGTCTTTTATAAAGTACCATACTATCCAAATGGAAAGTATCTTTCATCTTACATAGATGTGTGGAGATTACATGCAAATGCAAATTATGAGTGGCAGA
>JABHQB010000154.1 GCA_018695965.1 Flavobacteriales bacterium
AAATGGAAAAGATTTTAAATTATATAAATGGGGAGTTAGTAGAGCCAACAAACGGTAACTATTTAGATAATTACAATCCATCTAATGGACAGGTTTATTCTTTAATTCCGGATTCCGAAAAATCAGATATTGATAATGCAGTAGCGTCTGCCAAAGAAGCTTTTAAAACTTGGAGTACAACTCCAAAACAAGAGCGTTCTGACATCTTAATGAAACTTGCTGACACCATTGAAAAATATTCGGATCAGCTTATAAAAGCAGAAAGTAAAGATAATGGAAAACCAGAAACTTTAGCAGCTCATGTAGATATTCCAAGAGCACCTGCTAACATCCGATTTTTTGCAGGAGCAATCTTACACGATAGTTCCGAAATACATGAAATGGATGGTATGGCCATCAACTATACTTTGCGACAACCTATTGGAGTGGCGGCTTGTATTTCTCCTTGGAATTTACCACTTTATTTACTCACTTGGAAAATTGCACCAGCACTTGCTGCTGGAAATACAGTAGTTGCAAAACCTTCTGAAGTAACACCAATGACAGCTTATTTATTCAGTAAAATATGTATTGAATCTGGGCTTCCTAAAGGAGTCTTAAATATTGTTCATGGATTAGGGAGTAAAACAGGTGATCCTCTTACCACTCATCCGGACACTCCTATTGTTTCCTTTACTGGAGGTACCGTTACAGGAAAACATATTGCAACGGTTACGGCTCCTATGTTCAAAAAACTTTCTTTGGAATTGGGAGGGAAAAATCCGAATATCATTTTTGCAGATGCAGATTTTGACAAATCTGTAAGTATGGCAGCTCGTGCAGCTTTTACCAATCAAGGTCAAATTTGTCTGTGTGGTTCTCGCCTTTTTGTTCAAGAAGAAATTTATGATAAATTTAGAGATGCTTTGGTTGCCAAAACAGCAAAACTAAAAGTAGGTGATCCAAAAGATGATAGTTCCAACTTAGGAGCGGTAGTTTCAAAAGATCATATGCAGAAAATCCTTGCAAAAATTGAGTTAGCAAAAACTTTAGGAGGGAAAATATTAATTGGAGGAGAAAGAGAAATACTAGAAGGAGAATTGAAAAATGGATATTATATACAGCCAACAATTATTGAGGGATTATCTTCTGATTGTGACATTAATCAAGAGGAGATATTTGGACCTGTTGTTTCTTTAATTCCTTTCAAAACAGAAGAAGAAGTAGTGGAAATGGCAAATTCTACAAAGTATGGATTATCAGCCTCTATCTTTACAGAAAATATTAGTAAAGGACATAGAGTTGCTGCAAAGATTGACTCAGGAGTGGTTTGGATAAATACTTGGCTGCTTAGAGATTTAAGAATTCCTTTTGGAGGAATGAAGCATTCTGGAGTTGGGCGTGAAGGTGGATTTAAATCCTTAGAGTTCTTTACCGAACCTAAGAATGTATGTGTTAAAATATAAATATGATAACACAATTGAAAGTTAATATAAGAAAAGTAGATGCTGAAAGAATCAGACCTTTAAGGCATTCTGAGTTAAGAAAAGGTCAAGATTTTTCTACTACTTCGTATTTAAAAGATTATGAAATAAACACTTTTCATATGGCTTGTATTGTAGATGATAAAACTGTAACATGTGCAACATTTTATCCTGAAAAATCTACTAAGATTAAAACAGAGAATGCATATAGATTAAGAGGGGTGGCAACGGATTCTCGATTTAAAAGAAAAGGTTATGCTTCAAATTTGATGGCAGAGTCATTTAAAGAACTTAAAAAAAGAGATTGTATTATGGTATGGTGTAATGCCCGTTTAGTTGCAGTAGATTTTTATAAATCTGTAGGATTTAAGATTACTGGAGAACTATTTGATATAAAAGGAATAGGTCCTCATTATTATATGTATAAAGAAATTTAAATAAATGAACGGAGAAAAATTTAATTCAGATAGAGCTCCTAGGGCAGTAGGATTATATCCTCATGCCAGAAAAGTCGGAAATTTATTATTCCTCTCAGGAGTAGGTCCCAGAAAAGCAGGACAAACTGATATTCCTGGAGTAACTTTAAATGAAAATGGAGAAATTGAAAGTTATGATATTGAACAGCAATGTCATTCTGTTTTTGAAAACATTCGTTTTATTTTGGAAGATTCAGGTTCCTCTTGGGATAATATTATAGATGTTCAAGTGTTTCTTACCAATATGAAGGATGATTTTAAAACCTATAATAAAATTTATGCTGACTATTTTAGAGGTAATCAGCCTTGCAGAACAACAATCGAAATAAAGAGTTTGCCAACTCCAATAGCAATAGAACTAAAAGTAATAGCAACCATTAAAACCTAAAATTATGAGCGTAAGAAAACCTTTTAACTTCCTGCAATGGATAGAAGACAACAGAGATTTATTAAAACCTCCTGTTGGCAACAAGTGTGTATATACCGAATCAGAAGATTTCATTATTATGGTAGTAGGAGGACCAAATGTTAGAAAAGATTATCATTATAATGAAACAGAAGAGTTTTTCTATCAGATAAAAGGAGATATAGTTGTTAAGATTCAAGAAGATGGAAAAGCAGTAGATGTTCCAATTAAAGAAGGTGAGATTTTCTTGTTGCCGGCAAAAGTTCCTCATTCTCCTATGCGTTCAGAAGGGTCTATAGGATTAGTAATTGAGTGTAAAAGAACTGCGAACGAAAGAGATGGACTCATGTGGTTCTGTGATAATTGTAATGAACCTTTACATGATACTTATTTTCAATTAACCAATGTAGAAAAAGATTTCCAACCTAGGTTTAAAGAGTTCTATTCTTCTGAAAAAATGAGAACTTGTAAAAGTTGCGGACATACAATGGATATAGACGAAAGATTTATTTAAAAGATGAAAAAGCTTTTTACTATAGATATTCACACTCATATCCTACCAAAGGATATTCCAAATTTCAATAAACAATTTGGATATGGAGAATTTGTTCAATTGGAACATCACAAACCTTGTTGTGCTAAAATGATGATGAATGATCAGTTTTTCAGAGAGGTAGAATCAAATTGCTGGGAAGCAGATACCCGAATAAAAGAATGTGATCATCAAAATGTAGATGTTCAAGTTTTATCTACTGTTCCAGTAATGTTTTCTTACTGGACAAGTCCAAAAGATGGATTGGAAATATCTAAATTTATCAATGATGATTTGATAAAAGTAGTCGATAAAAATCCAAATAGATTTGTTGGTTTAGCTAATGTGCCTATGCAGGATACTAAATTAGCAATTAAAGAGATAGAGAGATCTAAAAAATTAGGATTTAAAGGAATACAAATTGGTTCACATGTGAATGATTTGAACCTGGACGACTCTTCTTTCTTTCCAATTTATGCAGCGTGTGAGGAATTGGATATGGCAATTTTTGTACACCCATGGTGGTGGATGGCAAAAGAGAAAATGGATAAATATTGGTTGCCATGGCTAGTAGGAATGCCAATGGAAACCTCCCTTGCTATTTGTTCTATGATCTTTAGCGGGGTCTTTCAGAAATTCCCAAAACTAAGAGTTGCTTTTGCTCATGGAGGAGGTTCTTTCCCAGCAACTATTGGAAGAATTGAACATGGATTTAATGTGCGTCCGGATTTAGTGGCAGTAGACAACAATATAAATCCTAAAGATTATTTAGGGGAATTCTGGCTAGATTCTTTGGTCCATGATGATAAAATGCTAGAATATATTGTGGAATTAGTTGGAGAAGACAAAGTAGCTCTTGGTACAGATTATCCTTTTCCTTTAGGAGAATTGGAGCCTGGCAAACTGATACATGGGATGCCTTATCCAAATAATGTAAAAGAGAAATTACTTTCTAAAAATGCGCTTGATTGGCTAAATATGAAAAAAGAAGATTTCATATAATGAAAGCGGAAGTTGAAATTGGAAATAAAAAATATACTGTTGATTTCTCAAAAGGAATTGATATTTCTATCCCTCTAAATTTTAATGGAGAGCAGCCTAACACTTATGGTGTGGAAAAGGCAACTTCTAAACCTTATCAGGATGGACAATTTATTGGAGATACCAGAAAAGGAGGTCCTTG
>JABHQB010000155.1 GCA_018695965.1 Flavobacteriales bacterium
AAATGGAAAAAGAATTTGGATATTGCTTTTAGTTTAGAGATACAACATATCTCAGCATATTCTCTTACTATTGAGGAAAAAACGAAACTAAAATATTTACTAAAAAAAGGGGAATTTTCAGAATTAGATGATATTGATTCTTCTGAGCATTTTAATTTATTAATGATGGAAGCAGAAAAAAATAAATTTATCCAATATGAGATTTCAAATTTTGGATTAAACGGATTTTTCTCTAAACATAATTCAAAATATTGGCAATCTGGTCATTATTTAGGAATAGGCCCTTCAGCACATTCGTATAATGGAGAAACAAGAAGTTGGAATGTTAATAGCAATACAAAATATATAGAAGGTATATCTGAAAATAAAATTAAATATGATGAGGAAATTTTATCAAATTTTCAAAAATATAACGATTATATTATGACTTCTTTACGAACTATTTTGGGAGTAGATTTAGATTATATTAAACAAGAATATGGAGAAAATTATCTTATATATTTTAATAATGAATTACAAAAATGGATAAAATCAGAATATGTATTTATTGAAAATGAAATAGTCTACCTAAGTAAAAAAGGGAAATATATTTCGGACAATATCTGTTCGGATCTGTTTAAAGTTGATTAGTAAGTTCATCTTTATTACAAAGTCCAACCTTTCTGAAAGATTCTTCACCATTTTTAAAAACAATAAAAACAGGAACTCCCTTAATCTGATATTTTTTCACTAATTCTTTATTTGCATCTGCATCAATAAAAAGAACTTTAACAATAGTATTTTCTCTTTGAATCTCCTGAATTATAGGCTTCATCTTTTTACATGGGACACACCACTGAGTACTAAAATCAATCAAAACAGTTTTATTATTACTCAAAATTTTATTTAATTGATTTTCGGTAAATTTTGGTTGGTTTGTCGTCTCCACTTCTTTTGATTTGATCGTTTCATATCCTTTGGATTGCCATGACCCTATCCCCCCAATCATATTATATACTTTTGTAAATCCTAACTTTTCCATCTTATCAGCTGCAGAGGAACTTCTACCTCCGCTTCTACAATACACATAAATAGGAACATCTTTTCTCACAATTTTTAATTTATCTGTAAAATCATCAGAATAAAAATCAATGTTTGTCGCATCAATAATATGGCCTGAGTTAAATTCTTGAGACGTTCTTACATCAATAATAATTCCATCTCCTTTTTCAATAAGTTGATGAAAATTTTCTGTATTTACATCTTCTATTATTTGTGAGTTAGTGTTTCCGCAAGAAAAAAGGAACATAATACTTAGTAGAAATAAAATCTTTTTCATGTTTTTTCTATTTATTCAATTTACTATTTAAACTTCTCCATCCCCCTCCATTATAGGATTCAATTCCTCTTGCTTTAGCAATAGAAGTAGCTTGTCCACTTCTAACCCCTGATGCGCAACAGAAAATTATAGATTTATTCATTTCTTTTATTGCTTCAATCTTTGATTGAAATTGATCTAAAGGAATATTTGTTGATTCTTTGATGTGTCCTGAGTTAAATTCTACTGAAGTTCGTACATCTATAATACACGCTCCATCTTCTAATAATTGATTAAAATCAGTTGTTTTAATTCCAAATAATCTTTTTAATAATGACATTTTAGTTATCTGTTTATTTTAATACAAAGTTGCGTGTTATTTATCAATTGCCAACAGTTTTAACAGAAAAATGTTTATAAGTTGATTTTGGTTTCTTACAATCAGAGGATTTTATATATAGTTTTGTATCAGTCGTAATACTTGTTTTAGTTTGTACATTTCTTTACCAAAATTAAATCGTACAGCAAAAAAAGCCCTTTATACAAAAGGGCTTTTTCTTTTAATCGAATTTTATTTTTATCTCATTATCTGATTCTGAGTAGATGGTCGGAAAGTAACTCCAAACATAAATTCATGAGAACCCGAAGTATATTGACTTATATCTGGATTTGGAATATCATAAGAATATCCTATCATGAATTTTTCTTGAATAATAAATCCTAATAAAGCCGAAATATCTCCATTAGTTCTGTAATCCATCCCCATCCAGAATTTATCACTGTAAATAGTTTTTAACCCCATATCAATTTGATTCTGATTAGATACGGTCTTAAATAAAACAGACGGTTGCAAATCCCAATAATGATCAATTTCAAGATTATACATCCCCATTACGTAAATATGTCGAGATAAACTTCCATCCATATCTATAGATATATTATTTACAAAATCCTCATCAATTAATGTAAGTTTACTGTTTAATAGCTGTGGGACTGCAATACCAAGATACCACTTATCTTCCTCATAAATATTTAATCCAAATGTTGCATCAGGGACTAAATTAACAGCCTCAGCTCCATCCATTAACGGATCATCAGTATGAAAAGTATTCCATCCTACTTTATCAATTTTAAATTGAGTAAACCCTCCTGAAAGTGCCATAGACATTTTTACTTCATCAGTAAAATTCAAATGATAAGCATAAGTTAAAGAAGCTCCCGCTCTGCTTGTTGGCCCTACTTGATCATTAAAAACAGATCCTCCAAAACCAACATGGTCTGAAGATTTTCCATAAATACTTAATAAGGTCGTTTTCGGAGCGTCTTCAATTCCTACCCATTGATTTCGTACAGAAGTTTTAATTTGATAATAATCATTCATCCCAGCAATAGCTGGATTTACTGCAAAATCGTTAAGCATAAATTGTGACAACTGAGGAAGTTGCTGAGCTTGCAACATACTACCCATAAAAATTGAAACAAATAATAGAGTTAATTTTTTCATCTTTTTCATAAATTTATCTTACAATTGTAACAGCTCCTGTTTGTAACTCAGAACCATCTTTTAAATTAATAGTATAATAATAAGTCCCAACAGGAAGTGATTTCCCTTCGTGTTCACCATTCCATTTGTTATTATTATAATTTTCTCCAGTAGAGCTAAATATTAAAGAACCCCATCTGTTAAATATCTGAACCTCAGCAGTAGGATAACTTGATATATCTAATATTTCCCACTCATCATTTAGTCCATCTCCATTTGGAGAGATTGCATCATAAGGAAAAGGACCAACTACTACATAAACTGAATCCAATCCTTTACATCCTGTATTATTTATTGCTTCAACATAATACCAAGTTGAAGATTCAGGATAATCTGTCATACTCATTCCTGTTGCAGTATCGTTATCCCAAGTCCAAACAAAATCGCTATATGAATAAGAAGATTCTATTGTAACCTGATCCCCAAGAACTAATGGGTTTGGAGTAGCTACCGGATTAATATCTAATTGAACAACAGTAAATTTAGCTTCTACCTCATATGCTGTAGAACAAGCAGGATCTGTTATAGATAAAGTATAAATAGTGATAAAATCCTGAGGAGTAACAGTAATAGATGGTATTGTTTGACCTGTGTTCCATAAATATTCATAACCTTGGTCCTCCACTAAAATATCAACCTCAGTTCCTAAACAAATAGTTGAATCTATTTGATCATCATTATTTGGCAAGAAAACATTTCTATATCCATTAATATATGTT
>JABHQB010000156.1 GCA_018695965.1 Flavobacteriales bacterium
AGTTACTATAATATATAATACAGATTCTTTAATTTCAACAACACATAATATTTTTATAGACACACTTAATAAAAAATTATATACAACTTCAGGAAAGGTGTTTGATGTCTCAGATCCTATCAATCCTAGCTTCTTGTTTCATATGGGATTTTTCTATCATGACTTATATGTGGAGAATGATACAGGATATTTTAATTGTTTTTCTAACGGTTTACAAATTTATGAGATGACAACTAACTCCCCTCAATATTTAGGGAGTTTAACATCATATCCAGATCAAGGAACTAATCACTCGGGATGGAAGAAAGATAGTATCTATCTAATGGCTGATGAAAATGGCGGATTATCTTTAAAAGTAATTGATGTTTCAGATTTAAATAACTTGCAAGTAATAGCTCTTTTTAACTCTGGAGTTCTTCCTAGTCCTGCAGTACCTCATAATTTAATAATTCAAGACAATTTTGTTTATGTCTCTTACTATTGTGATGGTTTGCAAGTATTTGATATCTCAAACCCTAATAATCCTATAAAAGCAGGATATTATGATACTTACCCCTCTATATATTGTAGTGGATTTAAAGGTAATTGGGGGGTTGATCCTCTACTTCCTTCAGGAATAATATTAGTGTCAGATGTGCAATCTGGGTTGTTTGTTTTGGAGTTTGATTACAGTCCACAATCTATCTGTGAGGGTGATAGTATTTTATTTGACACTTCCTTTGTGTCAAATCAGGATTTATATCTAACAAATACTTTGGATAGTATGGGTTATGTTGATATATTAGTAATGGACTTATCTATTGATTCTAATTCTTACTCTATTCAAAATATATCAATTTCATATTCAGACAGTATTTTTGTTGGTGGATCATATCAATCTACTGAAGGAACTTACACAGATACTTTCCTAAATCAGAATGGTTGTGATAGTATTGTTACTACTAATTTAACGATAATTATATCTTCTATTTCAGAATATAATACGGATAAAAAACTCCTAAAAATAGTTGATGTACTTGGAAGAGAAGCTAAATTTAAACGAAACACCAGCCTCTTTTACATATTTGATGATGGTACGGTAGAAAAACGAATGGTAATTACAAACTAATTTCTTTAGTAAGCCCTTGCGTTATTACCTTCCATATAGTTCATAAAAGCTTTGTTCACCACCTTCACGCCTCCTGGAGTTGGGTAGTTTCCTGTAAAGTACCAGTCTCCTTTATGATCAGGGCAAGAAGCGTGTAAAT
Organism: Flavobacteriales bacterium; assembly: GCA_018695965.1. GTDB lineage: Bacteria > Bacteroidota > Bacteroidia > Flavobacteriales > BACL11. Next base: position 1,248 of record JABHQB010000156.1, read on the forward strand.
CCGAAATAGATTGGTAGATAATTTCCACCTCAGCATTCGTTCCTTTAGGAGTCAATAGCTCACTTATCTTAGACGAAATTTCTTCAGCAGTAAAAGGCTTGTATATCTCCTGTACATGATTTACCATCTCCTCTTTTGGTATATGAGCTTGTGCTTTACACTTTTCGTATGCCTCCGTAAGAATATTTTCTTGTTTAGTATCTTTCAATAATTCAACAGCTGCATTAAAGGCAATAAAATCACCCATTTTTGCCATATCAATTCCATAACAATCAGGATATCTAATCTGTGGAGCGGAAGAAACAACTACAATTTTCTTAGGATTTAAACGGTCCAATATTCTAATAATTGATTGTTTTAAGGTAGTTCCTCTTACAATACTATCATCAATCATAACCAGATTGTCAGTAGGCTTTACGGTACCATAAGTAACATCATAAACATGAGCAACCAAATCATCTCTACTATCATCAGAAGTAATGAAGGTTCTCAATTTTGCATCCTTAATTGCTATCTTTTCAGCTCTTGGAGAAATTTCCATAATTTTAGCAATTTCATCATGACAAGGATTATTACCTAGCTCCTGAATCTTCTTTGTTTTTACTTCATTTAAGTAAGCATGACATCCTTTTAATAAACCAAAGTAAGATACCTCAGCAGTATTTGGGATATAAGAGAAAACAGTATTCTTTACATCATTACTTATAGACTTTAATACCTTTGGGAAGATACGCTTCCCTAATTCTAGCCTTTCATTATAAATTCCGGCATCATTTCCTCTTGAAAAATAAATACGCTCAAACGAACAAGCTTTTCTTTCTAATGGCTCACGGACTTGTTTTTCTTCAACTTTACCATCCTTTTTAATGATGAGTGCATGCCCTCTTTTTATTTCCTTAACATCTTCAATATTTACATTGAATGAAGTTTGTATAACTGGTCTTTCTGATGCAACTACAACAATCTCATCATCTTTATAATAATATGCTGGGCGAATAGCATTTGGGTCTCTCAATGCAAAAGCATCTCCATGCCCCATCAAGCCACACATTACATAACCTCC
>JABHQB010000157.1 GCA_018695965.1 Flavobacteriales bacterium
AATATCCGCGAAGGTGAATTTTATAATGACATTGATGGTTACTCAATAAAGGTTGGAAAAAAAGATTCTGAAACAAACTTTCTTTACGACATTCTGATTTACGACCATAGCTCACAACAATCCAACGATAAAGTAATTGTTGCAGAAAGTGGAGAGATGAGATTCACAAATAACGGTGAAATACTAGAATTAATCCTTTATAATGGATCCTCCTATGTGGAAGTTTTTAATAAAGATAGAGTACAGAAATTAGCACATCAAACAATTAATTTTCAGGAAAATATAATCCGATTTGATTTGGAAAAATTTGGACTAAAACGATCTGATGAAAGTATTTATAAAAATCATTATTCCATGATGAGTGTAGATCAACTCAACAAATCAATTGATTCCTTAGAAATTAAATTTACCGAACGTAGAAGTCACTTCTCCAAAAGCTATACTGATAAATTGAATCTGAATATTAAAAATACTTATGACTCTACTAAAACAGTAAAAAGCAAGGAATCAGAAAAGGAAATTTATGATTTTGCTATAAATAAAGTTAATTCTACAAAATCAATCCTAAAATCAAATTCGGATGATTTAAAATATCGGCAATCAATTATCAATCGTCATAAAATAGAATGGCACCGGAAATATTCATTAGCTTTTGCATGTATCATATTGTTTATTATAGGAGCCTCACTTGGTTCAATTATTCGCAAAGGAGGATTTGGAGTTCCAGTACTTATCTCCATTATTTTATTTGTATTATTCCATGTGTTAAACATGATAGGAGAAAAATCTGTAAAAGAATCCACACTACTTCCTTTTGAAGGGATGTGGTTAGCTAATTTTTTGTTTTTCCCTCTTAGTATGATTTTACTATCTAAATCGAATAATAATTATTCTATAAAGCAAACAATAATAGTTTCATTATTATTTATCGTTTCCTTCTTCGTAAGTCTAATATTTGGTAGAGACAATTTTATAGATTGGTATATTTCTATAATGTTTGCAATAATAGGATACCTAATTGGTAGAGCTTTGTATATTAAATATGGATATAAAATATCTTTGGAGAAGACTGTAAATAAAATTAATAATTTAATTTTTAAGCGAAATTTAAATAAAAGCCAGTAATTTTGCAATTAAATAATTTCAGATGAATTTTAACACTATAGAGGAAGCAATTAAGGATATTAAACTTGGAAAAGTTGTAATTGTAATTGATGATGAGAATCGTGAGAATGAGGGGGATTTTGTAGCAGCTGCCGAAATGGCTACAGCTGAAATGGTGAATTTTATGGCCACACATGGAAGAGGACTTATTTGCACTCCTTTAATTGAGGAAAGATGTGAGGAATTAAATCTGGAATTAATGATTGGAAAGAACACTGCAGCTTTTGAAACTCCATTTACTATTTCTGTAGATTTAATTGGAAACGGATGTACAACAGGTATCTCTGCACAAGATAGGGCAAAAACTATTCAAGCTTTAGTTGATGAAAATACCCGACCTGAACAACTCGGAAAACCAGGACATATTTTCCCTCTAAAAGCCTTAAAAGGAGGAGTATTAAGAAGAGCAGGTCACACAGAAGCCTCTATTGATTTAGCTCGTCTTTCTGGATTAAAACCCGCAGGAGTTATTGTTGAAATACTTAATGAAGATGGTACCATGGCCAGAACTCCAGAACTCTTCAAGCTAGCAGAAAAATTTGATTTAAAATTTATCACCATTAAGGATTTGATAGAATACAGAATTAAGAATGAATCCTTAATATCTGAAGAAGTGGATGTTTATCTTCCAACAGATTTTGGTGATTTTAAAATGAAAGCTTTCAAACAAATTAGTAACCAGCAACTACATTTAGTTATTTATAAAGGAGAATGGAAAGAGGAAGATGAAGTTTTAGTTAGAGTTCATTCTTCCTGTATGACAGGAGATATTTTTGGTAGTTGCAGATGTGATTGTGGTCATCAACTCAAAGCAGCTATGTCTCAAATAGAGAAAGAAGGAAAGGGAGTTATTGTTTATATGAATCAAGAAGGAAGAGGAATAGGATTACTTAACAAACTTAAATCGTATAAATTACAAGAAAACGGGAAAGATACTGTGGAAGCCAACCTAGAACTAGGATTTAATGCAGATGATAGAGATTATGGTATTGGAGCTCAGATTTTACGAGCTATGAATGTTCGGAACATTAAACTCTTATCAAATAACCCAAAGAAAAGAGCAGGACTTATGGGCTATGGTATTGAGATTGTAGAAAACATTCCATTAGAAATAAAATCAAACAAACATAATCAGTTTTATTTGGAAACAAAGAGAGATAAAATGGGGCACTCTCTTGAAAATTTAGATGAGTAAGAAAATCATTATATTAGGAATAGAATCCTCTTGTGATGACACTTCAGCTGCAATTATTTCTGATGGATATATCCTATCCAATATTATCGCAAATCAGAAAGTACATGAGAAATATGGAGGTGTAGTTCCAGAACTTGCATCTAGAGAACATCAAAAAAATATTATTCCAGTAGTAGATGCCGCTATAAAAGAAGCTGGCATTAAAAAAGAAGATATCTCAGCAGTCTCATTTACTCAAGGTCCTGGGCTATTAGGATCTTTACTTGTCGGAAGTTCTTTTGCAAAATCTTTTGCTTTAGGATTAGATATTCCACTAATAGCCGTAAATCATATGAAAGGGCATATAATGGCTCATTTCATAAAAAATAAGGAAGAAGAAAATAGACAACTAAATTTCCCATTTTTATGTTTAACTGTTTCTGGAGGACACACACAAATTGTATTGGTTAAATCTGTAACTGAAATGATTGTAATTGGTGAAACCTTAGATGATGCTGCAGGTGAAGCGTTTGATAAATCAGCTAAGATATTAGGACTTTCTTACCCTGGAGGTCCTTTAATTGACAAATATGCAAAAAAAGGTGATAAAGAGAAATTTACTTTCGGCAGACATAAAGTTGGTAAGTACGATTTTTCATATAGCGGAATCAAAACTTCTATACTTAGGGTTGTAGAAAAAGAAGTCGATAAAAATCCAAACTTCATAAAAGAAAACCTGGAAGATTTATGTGCAAGCATACAATATACCATTGTTGAAATACTTATTAAAAAGATTACACAAGCATCATCTGAGCTAGGGATAAATGAAATTGCAATTGCTGGTGGAGTTTCTGCGAATTCTTATCTTAGAACAAGATTAATAGAACTTCAGGAAATACAAAAGAAGAATGTATTTATTCCAAAATTTGAGTACTGTACCGATAATGCAGCTATGATTGCTATTACAGGGTACTACCAATTTTTAGAAAAAGATTTTTCTGATCAATCAGTTACTCCAACTTCTAGACTAAAATTGCAATAAAAAAATCCCATCCAAATGGAGGGGATTAAATATTTAAAGAAACCAGTGAAAATTAACTAGTTTCAAACAACTTTCTCTAAGATAATATTTCCGATACTTTATCAGCTGCTTCTTGCAATAAAATTACCGATTCTACTTTTAATCCGCTTTCATCAATTAATTTTTTAGCTTCCTCAGCATTTGTGCCTTGTAACCTAACAATTAATGGCACTCCTATCTCTCCAATATTATTGTACGCATCTACAATACCTTGAGCTACTCTATCACATCTAACAATTCCCCCAAAAATATTCACTAATATAGCTTTCACATTTTTATCTTTCAAAATAATACGAAATGCTTGTTCTACTCTCTGAGCATCTGCAGTACCACCAACATCTAAAAAATTTGCCGGATTACCTCCTGCCATTTTAATAATATCCATAGTAGCCATTGCAAGTCCAGCTCCATTTACCATACAACCAACATTCCCATCAAGTTTAACAAAGTTAAGACCGTATTCACCCGCCTCTACTTCTGTTGGATCTTCTTCTCTTTTATCTCTTAATTCCTCATAATCTTTATGTCTGAATAAAGAATTATCATCAATACTTACTTTTGAATCTACTGCTAATATTTTATTGTCAGAAGTTTTAAGTACTGGGTTTATCTCAAATAAAGAAGAATCTGTTTTATCGTATGCTGTATACAGTGCATGAACAAATTTCGTCATTTCTTTAAATGCATTTCCACTAAAACATAAGTTAAAAGCAACTTTTCTGCACTGAAATCCTGTTAATCCGACTTTCGGATCAATTTCTTCCGTAAAAATTAAGTGTGGAGTCTCTTCTGCAACTTTCTCAATATCCATACCTCCTTCTGTAGAGTACATAATCATATTTCTTCCTGTAACCCTATTTAAAAGTACCGACATATAAAATTCAGATGTATCACTTTCTCCAGGATAATAAACATCCTCCGCAATTAAAACTTGATTTACTAATTTACCTTCTGCAGAAGTTTGTGGTGTTATTAAATGCATTCCTAAAATGTCATCTGAAATAGATCTTACTTCATCAATTGATTTAGCCAATTTTACTCCACCTCCTTTACCTCTTCCTCCTGCATGTATTTGTGCTTTTATTACCCACCAACTAGTTCCTGTTTCCTGATTAAGTTTATTTGCAGCTGTTACCGCCTCTTCAGAAGTAGAGGCAACTATACCTCTTTGTATTCTTACTCCAAAACTATTTAAAAGCTCTTTTCCTTGATATTCGTGTAAATTCATTTTTAAGATTTTAGTTGTGCAAAAATATAGGAATCAAATAAAATACAATCTTTATTTAAGAATAAATTCTATTTTTGTAATCCTAAATTATTTATGAAAAAACATCTAATTATATTTCTTTTACTACCACTTATTTCATTCTCTCAATTTACTGAGAAAAAAATATATAATATTAAGAAAATAGATAAAAATCCTAATATTGATGGAATTCTTAATGATAAGATATGGGGAAATCTTGATATCGCAAAAGATTTTTCTCAATTAGAACCTAATAATGGTGAGAAAGAAAAACATCATCAAAGAACAGAAGTAAAAATGTGTTATGATGACAGGAATATTTATCTTGGAGTGATGATGTATGATAATGCACCTGACAGTATACTAACTGAGCTTTCAAGAAGAGATCAGGAAAATAAAAACTATGATGAATTTGGGATTTGGATTAACCCTTTTAATGACGGTCAGATTGAATATAATTTTTCTGTTACAGCTGCAGGAGTACAAAAAGATGCTAAATTCTTTCCTAGTGGATCTGACAATACATGGGACGCAGTATGGAAATCTGCAGTTAAAATAAACAACAATGGATGGGTGGCAGAATTTGCTATTCCTTTTTCATCATTAAGGTTCTCAAATGATGGTAAACCTTGGGCTATAAATATGGGAAGAACTATTAGAAGATATCGTTCAGTATATACCTGGAATCCAATAGATGCAGAATATCTATCAAGTATTTCTCTTCAAGCTGGTTTAATAGATGGTATTAAGAATGTGAATCCTCCACTACGTCTTTCATTCATGCCATATGCATCAGTATATACAAATATATATAATGGAGAAACAACATTCCCTTACAATTATGGAATGGATCTTAAATATGGAATAAATGAAAGTTTCACATTAGACATGACATTAATACCAGATTTTGGTCAAGTCGCATCTGATGCAGAAATTCTCAATCTCTCTCCTTTTGAGATTAAATATGAAGAAAAAAGACAATTCTTTAATGAAGGAACAGAATTGTTTAACAAAGGAGAGAACATGTTTTATAGTCGTAGAATACAAGATGATTTAATTAATGCTACAAAAGTATCTGGAAGAACAAAGAATGGCTTAGGATTTGCTACTCTTAATGCAATAACAAATCAAACAGAAAATAAACCTTTAACAAATTATAATGTAATGATATTTGATCAGACATTTGGAAATAATTCATCAATAAGTATGATGAACACCAACATGATACAAAATGGCAGTAATAAAGATGCAAATGTTACAGGATTATTTGCTAGAATTAATAACAAAGCAAATACCCACACTTATGTTGGAGAATTAAAAATGAGTCAAGAATTTATAACTGAAACCTTGCCAATTTTGATATATCCTCCAGAACATAGTATCAATATCACTAAAGGATTTTCTGGTATGTTATCAATAGGAAAAATAAGCGGGAAATATCGTTATGACTTATGGAGTTCTTTTGAAGATGACAAATACAATCCTAATGATCTTGGTTTTTTATACTCGAATAACGAAATTAATAGTGGGTTGTCAATCAGTTACAATCAACTAAAAGAAAACAAACAATTTATAAGTTCCAGATTTTCTTCAGCAATCTCCTATGAAACGCTATTTACAGAACAGAAATTTGTTAATCTGAATCTTGATATGGAAGGTAGAGTTACTTTTAGAAATCATCTTACGGTATTTATGAGTGCAGAGATTAACCCTTACCAAGGGAATGATTTCTATGAATCAAGAACAGAAAATTTTAACAATCCTGTTAAATTATCTAAATCAGTAAAAGTTCGCACACATATCTCTACAGATTACAGAAAAAGTTTTGCTATTGATTTAAGTTTAGGAGGTAAATTAAATCCATTATATGATGGGTACAGTTATCATTGGAGAATATCACCTAGATATAGAATTAATGACAAATCATCAATTAGATACGTTCTTTCTTTAGAAAATAAATATAACGATATTGGTTTTGTAACAAATGACACCTTACCAATTCTGATATATCCCCCAGAGACTAGATTTGTTTTTGGAAAAAGAGATGTATTTATGATTACTAATGTTTTAGAGGGGAGTTATATCTTAAATAACAAAATGGACTTCTCAACTAAAATAAGACATTATTGGAGTGGCGTAAAATATAATCAATTCAGTGAGTTAGAAACAAATGGATATTTATCTAATACTAATTATTTTAGTGGTCATGATGCAAATTTTAATGCATGGACAATTGACATGGCATTGAATTGGTGGTTTGCTCCTGGAAGCCAAATGAGTATTGTTTGGAAGAATTCTATGCAAGATTACAATGACATATTGACAATAGACTGGTTTGATAATATTAACAATACCTTTAACACGATACCACAAAATAGTTTATCTTTTAAGATTGTGTATTATTTAGATTATCTTTACCTGCGCAAAAAACAATGATAAAAGCAGAAAACATAACACTCAATTACGGAGAATTAAAAGTATTAAAAGGAGTAAACTTACATATAAAAGAAGGTGAGTTTGTTTCGATAATTGGAGCTTCTGGAGCAGGAAAAACTACCCTATTACAAATTCTGGGTACTCTAGAAAACCCTAATTCTGGTAGTGTTTGGATTAATAATACAGATATAACAAAACTTTCTGACAAGAATCTTTCTATTTTCCGAAACGAAAATATTGGATTTGTTTTTCAGTTTCATAATTTATTAGTTGAATTTACTGCATTAGAAAACGTTTGCTTACCAGCTTTTATAAAGGGAGAAAACAGAAAAAAAGTCGAACAACGAGCTTTAAAACTATTAAAACTACTAAATATTGAAAACAGAAAAAAACATAAGCCAAATGAACTTTCTGGTGGAGAGCAACAAAGAGTAGCTGTTGCTAGATCATTAATAAATAATCCGAAAATTATTTTGGCAGATGAACCATCTGGTAATCTCGATTCAAAAAATGCTAAAGATCTTCATAATTTACTCTTAAAACTCAACAAAGAATTAAATCAAACAATAGTTATTGTAACACATAACAAGACCCTAGCAAATATTACTAGCAGAAAGTTAGAAATAAAAGATGGCATTATTTAATTCAACAAAATTTAATAAAAAAGTCCATAGATTATCAAAATAGTGTAATTTTGCACTTTGATGAGCTATCAAAACCCACAGATTTTATATTTCCTTTTTGCAATAGCAATTCCCATTTTCATTCATCTGTTTAATCTAAGAAAACACAAAGTTGTTTATTTTAGTAATATTACCTTTTTGAAGGAGATTAAATATGATAAGAAAAAAAGAAACACTCTAAAACAACTCCTTATATTACTTAGTAGAATTTTAGCTATCTCGGCAATAGTTTTTGCTTTTGCAAATCCGTACATTCCAAATAACTCTGAAGACATCTCAACAAATAACACTGTCATCTATATTGATAATTCATTTAGTATGGATAATGTTTCTGAAAAAGGGAGATTACTTGATATAGCGAAAGAAAATGCTTTAGAAATTCTCAATTCATCTAACAAAACAAATCAATTTTGGATTCTGACAAACAATTTTTCAGCAACAGAAAATTATCCGAAAAACAAAAAAGAATCAGAAGAATTTATATTAAATATCAAATCATCTTCTGAAATCAGAAGTACAGATAATATTTTAGATAAAACAAAAAGTATTTCTCCTGAAGATAATACTCTATACATAATTTCTGATTTCCAGAAATCTAGCACAAATCTGGATGCAATACAGAGTTTAGACAGCAACAAATCTGTTATAATTATTCCTCTTTCAATAAACGCAAACACCAATATTAGTGTAGATAGTTGCTACCTTAACTCACCAATAAATATAAGAGGTAATACCATTAGCATTTCAACAATAATCAGTAATCATTCTGATAAAGAAATTGAAGATGTAATTATAAATATAAGTGTCAATAATACTCATAAAACACAGCAAAATATCTCCTTACTTGCAAATGAAAGTAAAACAGTAGAACTTAATTTTACTTCTGAAAAAAGTGAAATAAATAATGGATTAATTAGTGTTGAGGACTATCCTATTACTTACGATAATAATCTATATTTCAGCTTTAAAACTGATGAAAAAATAAATATTTGTCAGATATATGAATCAGAAAATAAAAATATAAGTAAGCTTTTTTCTTCAGAAGAAATATTTAATTACACTATACAAAACATAGATCAGGTTGACTATAATATTTTAAACAAACAGGAGCTTATTATCTTAAACCAAATAAATGATTTTAGTACCGGATTTAGTTCTTTTATAAAATCCTATATCGAAAAAGGTGGAAGTATCTGTGTTATCCCTTCAGAAAATGCAAATATCGTATCTTATAATTCATTTTTGAAACAACTTAATACAAATCAATTTAGTACAGAAGTAGTTGGAAATATAAAAATATCAACTCTTAATCTAAAAAATCCTATTTTCAATAGTGTATTTAGTACATCAAAAATAAAGGATGACATAAACCTTCCTACCATAAATAATTATTACAAACTCCAGAAAAACTCTAATATTATTAAGCAAAACATTTTCAGACTAGAAAATTCTGATGAATTTTTAAACTATTACAACAAAGGAAAAGGTGAAGTCTACCTTTTTAGTTCTCCGTTATCTGAAGGGAATAATACTTTTAGCAAACATGCACTCTTTGTAACTACCTTATTTAATATGGGATTATTTTCTGTAAAAACAGATAATTTGTACTATACAATAAATCAAAATTCAGAAATAAAACTACCTAAAACTAATTCTCAGTTAGAAAATATTTTTCACTTAAAATCAGATATTTTAGATTTAATAACAGAATATTCTATAAATAATAATCAATCCTATTTATTAACTCATAATCAGATTAAAAATGCAGATCATTATCAGTTATTACAAGAAGATCAGATTTTACAAACTATATCTTTTAATTACAACCGATCGGAAAGTAACATAGAACAATTTACAGAGGAAGAAATAGATAACTTTATAACATTAAATAAAACAAAAAATGTAAGGTTATTTTCTTCTGATGTTAGTATAAATCAAAATATTAAAAATATCGATAAAAACAAAGAATTCTGGAAAGTATTGGTTCTACTCTCTTTATTATTTATAACAATTGAAATACTACTTATTAAACTTATTAAATCATGAATTTACTTATTAAATCAGCACGAATAATTGACCCTAATTCTAAACACCACAATAAGATAATGGATATATTTATTAAAAATGGAAGAATTGAAAAAATTGATAAATCAATTAAATCCTGTAAAGAATCATTAGAGGCAGGAAAAGAAATAGAATTCTCAGATAAAAACCTACATATTTCTACAGGTTGGATGGATATGCACTCTAACTTCCGAGAACCAGGTTTTGAATATAAAGATGATCTAAAGACAGGGATACAATCTGCAATAAAAGGAGGGTTTACATCTGTATTATTAATGCCACAAACCGAACCTGTAATTGACAGTAAATCACATGTTGAATACATTAAAAACAATACAAGAAATAGTATTGTAGATGTTCATACATCCTCTTCTGTAACAAAGAATATGGAAGGAGGAAATCTAGTAGAAATGCACGACATTAACTCTGTAAATTGCCGAACTTTTACTGATGATAAAAAATCCTTACAAAGAAATGAAGTGATGAAATTAGCTCTACTATATAGCAAGGATCTTGATGGACTTATTATGAACTATCCTAATGATAAAAGTATCTTTAATAATGGAAAGATGAATGAAGGAATAACTAGCACTAATATGGGAGTGAGTGGTATATCAAATATATCTGAAGAAATAATGGTTGATAGAGATATAAATCTAGCGAAATACACTGAAGGAAACTTACACCTTTCTTACATATCTACAAAAGAGTCAGTCAGTAAAATAAAAAGAGGGAAAAAGGAAGGAGCAAACATCACAGCAGATGTTTCAATCAATAACCTAGTTATGACAGACGAAAAAGTAAAAACATTCGATACTAGATATAAAGTACTTCCTCCACTCCGAACAAAAAAGGATAATAGTGCACTGATAAAAGGACTTAAAAATGGAACTATTGATGTTATCTGCTCGGATCATTCCCCAGAAGATCAGGAAAACAAGAAAACAGAATTTGACAATGCTGCATTCGGAATATTAGGACTAGAAACTCTTTTTGGACTTTTAGGGAAACACATAAGTTCTGACTTAAGTTTATCTGAAATAATAGAGAAAATATCTACAAATCCAAGAAAAATCGCACTAAAAGAAGAGTTAAAAATTGAAGAAGGGGAAAAAGCAAATATCACCTTATTTAATCCAAAGGTAGAATGGGAAGTAATAAAATCTGATATAAAATCAAAATCAAGAAACACTCCCTTTATTGGAGAAAAGCTAAAAGGAAAAGCTGTAGCTATTTATAATAATAATCAGTTTGTTATTATTGAATAAATTCTATAGTTTTATCTACAACTATTTGTAAATCTGATGGTAATTTATTGGGATTACATGGATGTGAAGCCCCAAAAACATGGTCAGCATCTTTCACTATAAATAGTTCTGAACGGGGATTCCATCTATGTAAATCATAAGCTTCTTTTACATCAACTGATGGATCCGCATCTCCATGAATAACTAATTGAGAAATTGTTAAATTACTAACTGAATTCTGAATATCTAATCTTTCTTTATTTTGTTCGCAATCATTATATAACTGAATGTATAACGGCATGTTTTGTTTGGTTCTTCCATTATAAACAAATGATACTCCTTTCTGTTTCCAGATTTCTACTCTATCCGTAGAAGCTCTATTTAAGAAACTAGAAGGAGAAGACCAACTTATTACTCTTTTAACTCTTTTATCCTCACCTGATTTCAGCATGGAAACACCTCCTCCTCTACTGTGTCCTAAAAGAGTAATATCCGATATATTTAAATTCTGAACGGACCAATCTAACACTAAAGACAGATCATTCAATTCTATAGAAAAATTATTATTTCCAAACGCTTCTAAATCATTAAAATTTAATGGATCAGCAATAGTTGTTCCATTATGGGAAAAATTAAATTTCAAGAAAGTAAATCCGTTCTCAGCAAAGATCTTGGATATTAGATTAAAACATCCCCAATCCTTAAAACCTTTAAATCCGTGAGAGAAAATTATCAATTTATTATTACTTTTCTTAGGAAAAGTAATATCCATTAAAATTTTCTTCTGATTACTTCCTTTTATTATTTCTATACTCTTTTGCATATTACATTAGCTCATCTAGTTCTAACCATCTAAAACTTTTTTTATCTATTATATTTACAATATCTGAAAGTCTTTTACTATTTTCAATAATTATTTCTACATCTAAATTAGGGTTTAATAAGGATGTCTCCAATTCTTCTTTCTCTTTTTCTAGTACAGAAATTTCTTTTTCTAATTCTCCGTATTCGTATTTCTCTTTGTAAGAAACCTTTCTTTCTTCTTGTTTATTTTTAGGAATATTTTTTTGTTTATCTACTGATTTTGTTTTATTTTGATCTTTCTTTTGTTGATCACTAAATTCAGAATAAGTACCATAAAAATCCCGAATAACACCTTCTCCTTCAAATACAAACATATGATCTGTAAGTTTATCCATAAAATACCTGTCGTGAGAAACAATAATAAGACAACCTTTAAAGTCTAATAAAAACTCCTCCAATTTATTTAGAGTAAGTAAATCCATATCGTTTGTTGGCTCATCCAAAATAAGAAAATTAGGATTTTTCATTAGTACCGTTAGTAAGTATAATCTTCTTAGTTCTCCACCGCTCAGTTTACTTACATAAGTGTATTGCATTTCTGGTGTAAACATAAAATACTCTAACATTTGTGATGCTGAAATTTTACTTCCATTTGCTAGAATAATGACATCAGCAATCTCTTTTAAAACATCAATCACTCTTAAATCTTCTTTTATCACGAGTCCTCCTTGAGAAAAATATCCATAAATGATTGTGTCTCCTATATTTACTTTTCCACTATCAGCCTTTTCTTTTCCAGTAAGGATATTAAGAAGAGTACTTTTCCCTACTCCATTACCACCTAATATTCCTATTCTTTCACCTTTTTTGAAGGTATAAGTAAATCCATCTAGAATACATATATCACCATACGATTTATGTATATTCTTTAATTCTAGTATTTTACCTCCAACCCTACTCATTTTAACTTCTAATTTCAGTTCTGATTTCTTTCTTCCAGAATTCGCTTTTTCTTTTATCTTTTCAAAACTCTGTAAACGAGACTTTGATTTTGTAGTACGAGCTTTTGGAGAACGCCTTACCCACTCTAATTCCTTTTTCATCAGCTTGCCGGCCTTTTCTATTTCTACACTAAAATTATTTTCTCTTTCCTCTCTTTTTTCCAAAAAGTAAGAGTAATTCCCTTTGTGATGATACAATTCTCCATTTTCTAGCTCTAATATGTGGTTACAAACATTTTCCAGGAAGTATCGATCGTGTGTCACCATTAAAAGAGTTATTTTCTGCTGAGATAAATACTTTTCCAACCATTCAATCATTTCTACATCCAAATGATTGGTAGGCTCATCTAACAGTAATACATCCGATTCATCAATAAGTAAAAGGGAAAGGGACAACCTCTTTTTTTGTCCTCCAGATAGTTTTTCTACCTTCTGACTTAAATCTGTAATTTTAAATTTACTAAGAATTTGTTTTATCCTCCTGTCATAATCCCAAGCGGAATACTGATCCATAAGTAAAGTTAGTTCCTCTACTGTATTTTGGTTTTTTTCTGAAAAATCGTTGGTCTGATTTGCTACTGCCTTTTCATATTCTCCAATTATTTTACTTACTCTACTTTGTGCTGAATCTACCAATTGCTGAATAGTTAAACTCTCATCAAAATCAGAATTCTGAGACAGATAACCAACCTCTATTCCTTTTCTGAAAGTTACTTTGCCTGCCGAGGAAACATCTTTACCAGTAATTATTTTTAACAAAGAAGATTTACCTGTTCCATTATTAGCTATAAGTGCCATTTTATCTCCTCTACTTAAACCAAAACTTAAATTCTCGAACAAAACTCTCTCTCCGTAATCTTTACTCAACTCTTCTACTGATATTAAATTCATATTACAAAAATACATCATAAATAATCATATATATCATAACTTATAATTATTCTTAAATTATATATTTGCATCCGAAATTAAAACAAAAATTATGAATAGAGTTATCTTACCTTTCCTTTGTGTTTTACTTGTATCCTGTGGACAGAAAAAACCTATAAAGATTAGTGAGGCAGAGAGTAAGGATATCAAGAAATCAAACACACATGACCCTAAAGAAAAACATCTTCAAAACATAAAACAACTTACTTTTGGAGGAGATAATGCAGAGGCCTATTTCTCTTTTGATGACACTAGATTAGTATTTCAATTAAAAAATCCTGATATAGGAATTGATTGCGATCAGATTTATGTTACAGACTGGGAAAATGATAATATGGAAAAAAAACTTCCTCCTATGGTAAGTACTGGTTTAGGAAGAACTACTTGTTCGTACTTTATGCCAGGAGACACAACAGTTATTTACGCTTCTACACATTTAGGTGATGACAACTGCCCAAAAGAACCAGAGAAAAGAGAAGATGGTGCGTATGTATGGCCTATCTACTCTGACTTTGATATTTTTGTTGCAGACCTAAAAGGAAATATAGTAAAGCAGTTAACAAATGAGCCTGGTTATGATGCTGAAGCAACTATTTCTCCTCAAGGTGATAAAATTGTTTTTACATCTGACCGGACAGGTGATTTGGAACTTTATACTATGAATATTGATGGAAGTAATATAAAACAAGTTACTTTCGGATTGGGATATGATGGTGGAGCGTTCTTTTCTCCTGATGGAACCAAATTAATTTTCCGATCATCCAGACCAGAATCTAATGAAGAAATTAAAGTGTATAAACAACTTCTTTCTGAAGGATTAGTAAAACCAACAGAAATGGAATTATTTATTTGTAATACAGATGGCTCGGATTTAACACAGATAACTAACTTAGGAAATGCAAATTGGGCTCCTTTCTTTCATCCTAGTGGTAACAAAGTAATATTTTCCTCTAATCATAAATCAGAAAAAGGTTTTCCATTTAATTTATTTATGATAAACATAGATGGAACAGATCTTGAACAGATTACTTTTGATGGTGTGTTTGACGCCTTCCCTATGTTCTCTTATGATGGTAAAAAACTTGTTTTTTCTTCTAATAGAAATAATGGAGGAACAAGAGCCACAAATCTTTTTATTGCTGACTGGAAGGAATAAGCCTCTATAAATCACTATCCTCCAAAATCATCAAAACGGACATTCTCATCAGGTATACCCCAGTCTTCTGCCAATTTTATTACAGATTGATTCATCATAGGTGGTCCACAGAAGTACAATTCAATATCTTCAGGATTTTCATGATTAACTAAGTACTGATCAATAACTGCATTATGAACAAAACCTACAAATCCATCTCCATTAGGGTCATTAATATCTTTCTTTTCTATCCAATTATCACTCTCTTGAGCGTCTGAAAGAACTAAATAAAATTTAAAGTTTGAAAATTCTCTTTCTAAAGAACGAAAATGCTCAATATAGAAAAGTTCAGCTCTAGATCTTCCTCCATACCAATAGGAAACTTTTCTTCCTGTTTTTAAGGTTCTAAAGAGTTCATACAGATGAGATCTCATAGGAGCCATTCCAGCTCCACCTCCAATATATAGCATTTCAGCATCTGAATGATTTATAAAGAATTCTCCATATGGACCTGAAATAGTTACCTTATCTCCTGGTTTTCTTCCAAAAATATAAGAAGAAGCAACTCCAGGATTAATATCAGACCATCCATTTCTATCACTATTTGGAGGAGGAGCTGCAACCCTAACATTCAACATGATTTTTCTTCCTTCAGCAGGATAAGAAGCCATAGAATATGCTCTTACAACATCCTCATCATTCTTCATTACTAAGTTACGCATAGCAAAGTTTCCTTCTGCCCAATCCTTGTCAAACTTATTTGGTTCTCCTGGATGATCCTCAGGATGTGCTGTAATATCCATTTCATCAAACGGCACCTCACAATCAGGAATTTCAATTTGAATATATCCCCCTGCCTCATAAGGCATATCTTCTGGAACTTCTACAATAAATTCCTTAATATAAGTAGCTACATTATAATTTGAAACTACTGTCGCTTCCCATTTTTTTACGCCAAATATTTCTTCCGGAATATGAATATCCATATCCTCTCTAACTTTTACTTGACAACTTAATCTATAGTTTTCTGATATTTCTTTCCTTGAAAAATGAGGAGATTCAGTAGGTAAAATACCACCGCCACCTTCATTAACCTGACACGTACATTGAATACAAGTACCTCCACCACCACAAGCTGATGGTAAAAATATTCCATTACTACTTAAAGTAGAGAGCAATGTGCTTCCTCCATCTACAATTATTTCTTTTTCCCCATTTATTTTAATGGTAATTTTACCTGATGGAGAAAGCTTGGTTTTAACATAAAGCAGTATTCCTACCAAGAAAAGAACTACTAATAAGAATACTACTATACTACTTACTATTGTTATTGATGTGTCTAATAATATCATCTTAAATCTACTCTCTTTCGTTAGTAATTTTATCTTCTACTTGCTCAATTATTTCTGATGTGTCAGATTGATTATTATCCAGCTTAATCCCCATAAAACTCATAAAAGCAATTCCCATCAATCCTGTAATAATAAATGTAATACCTAAACCTCTTAGAGCGGGAGGAACATTTGAATATCTTATCTTCTCTCTTATAGCTGCAATACCAACAATAGCTAAGAACCAACCTACACCAGATCCAAGTCCAAATACAGTTGCTTCAGTAATCGTAGCGTAATCATTCTCTTTCATGAATAAAGAAGCTCCTAAAATTGCACAATTCACCGCAATAAGTGGAAGAAAGATACCTAAAGAACTATATAATGTTGGAGAAAATTTCTCAACAATCATTTCAACTAATTGAACCATAGAAGCGATAACAGCAATAAACATAATAAAGGAAAGAAAAGATAAATCTATATTCTTAAATTCTTCTCCTATCCATATTAAAGCTCCCTCCTTAAGAACATAGTTCTCAAGTAAATAATTTACTGGAACTGTAATTCCTAACACAAAGACCACAGCTAATCCTAAACCAATAGATGTTTTTACTGTTTTTGATACTGCTAAATAGGAACACATTCCTAAAAAGTAGGCAAAGACCATATTATCAATAAATATGGACTTAATAAATATATTTGCTAAATCTTGCATAATTTTATTTAGATTCTACTAAACTTTTATTCTTAACTCTTTGAATCCATATAATAATACCAACTGTAATAAGCGCCATTGGAGGTAATATCATCATTCCATTATTTGCATAAAAACCTCCATTCTCAATATACCAAGATAAAGGAATAATCTGAATTTCAAATAAAGTTCCTGACCCTAATAGTTCTCTAAAAAAAGCAACCGCTATCAAAATCCAAGCATAACCAAATGAATTTCCAATTCCATCCAAAAATGATTTCCAAGGACCATTAGCCATTCCAAAAGCTTCTAATCTTCCCATGATAATACAATTGGTAATAATAAGTCCGACAAAAACAGACAGTTCCTTACTAACATCATAAACATAAGCTTTCAATATCTGATCAACTAAAATAACCAAAGTAGCTATCACAACTAATTGTACAATAATTCTGATTCTTGAGGGGATTAACTTCCTCATTAAGGAAATCACAACATTAGCAACAGAAAGAACAACTAATACAGATATAGCCATAACAATAGCTGGCTTTAATTGTACAGTAATAGCCAGTGCAGAACATATACCTAATACTTGAACGGTTACTGGATTGTCACTATCCAATGGATCAGTAATAAGTTTCTTGTTTTTCTTTGAGAATAACGTTTCTTTTTTACTCATAATTAATCTACTATTCTTTTACCTATATTTGATATAGTATCTCTTTTCTCATCTATATTTACTGCTTGCATAGCAGCACTCACTTCTTTTTCTTCTTTATTATCTTCCATTAATCTAAAATAAGGAAGATATCTTTTTAACCTTTCATTTAACATATCTGTAACTCCATCAGAGGTAATTGTACCACCAGAAATACCATCAACTTTATGAATATCTCCATTTGCACCACCCTTTTGAACTAAAATAGAAACAAACTCTCCTTCTTCTAGAATAGTTTTACCTTTAAAAGGATCCTGAAAAAATGATTTATTAATTTCTGCTCCTAGCCCTGGAGTTTCTCCTTTATGATCAAATACAGCTGCAAATACCGTATTGAAATCATCATTAAATGAAATAAAACCACAAATAGGTCCCCATAAACCCTTTCCTCTTAATGGAATAATATACTTTAATTCATCATCAACCTCTGCTATATATAATGGTAATTTCTGTTCAGAAATATCCTTTTTTATCTCCTTAGATAGATCTACATCAAACGCACTCCCTTCTTGTGTTTCCCCAAGATGATTTAAAACAAGTTGATCTATTATATAATTGTCATATTCTATTGCAGCTGAATCTCTAATAATATCAACACCTACAGACTTCAAAATATTCTGTTTCTTTTCTAACTCAACATTACTATCTTGAGCATCTTTCAAAATTATTGATGTTCCAGATAGAATAACAGCTACAACTATTACCATAATAGCCGCAAAACCGAAAGTATAACTATTTTTATTTACATCCATAATTTATCCCTTTGCTCTTTTAAGTCTTCTTTTAATATTTCCTTCTATTACATAATGATCGACAAGTGGAGCAAATACATTCATTAATAAAATTGCTAGCATCATTCCTTCTGGATAAGCTGGGTTAAATACCCTGATTAGTACTGCAAAAATTCCTATTAGGAATCCAACAATAATTTTACCTTTATTAGTTCCGGATGCGGTTACAGGATCTGTAGCCATAAAGACTGCTCCAAAAGCAAATCCTCCTAATATTAAATGTTCATACGCAGGGAGATTCATGAAATCTGTAGCTCCCCACATGTTAAATAATAGTCCCATAATATATCCTCCAGCAAATACTGAAAGCATTGTTCTCCATGAACCAATTCCTGTAATCAATAAAATTGCAGCTCCAATTAAAATTGCAATAGTTGAAGTTTCAGAACAAGAACCAGAAATATATCCAAATAAAGAATCTGATAATTCTGGCAATCTATCTTGAATTTCTACTATCTTTTTGTCTATACCTTGAATAATATTAGCTGATTTATCTTCAACGATAGCTTTAGCAAGCTTTGCTTTTTCTACAGATAAGGAATAATAGTCCGCTAATGGAGTAGCTCCAGAAAAAGAATCTACAGTTGAATCACCACCTATATACGTCCAAACTTTATCTCCAGACATCCAAGAAGGGTACGCGAAGAACAGAAACGCTCTAGCTGTAAGTGCAGGGTTTAGGATGTTCATTCCAGTACCTCCAAAAACTTCTTTACCAATAA
This sequence comes from Flavobacteriales bacterium, assembly GCA_018695965.1. Lineage (GTDB taxonomy): Bacteria > Bacteroidota > Bacteroidia > Flavobacteriales > BACL11. Next base: position 19,222 of record JABHQB010000157.1, read on the forward strand.
CAACAGCAAAAATAACAGATACAGCAAGCATCCAAAGAGGTACATTAATTGGCATAATCATAGGGATCAACAAACCTGTAACTAGATAACCTTCATTGACTTGATGCCCTCGAAAACTAGCAAAAGCAAATTCAATTCCTAAGCCTACACCATAAGAAACTAAAATCATAGGTAACATCTTCCAGAAACCAAACATAAAAGAATCTAACAAAGGTG
>JABHQB010000158.1 GCA_018695965.1 Flavobacteriales bacterium
AAAGATGTAATGAAATACAAAGGCGAGTGGGAAAAACTTACCAATGAAATGGGTTATTGGGTAGATATGGATAAACCCTACCTTACTTATGACAATAAATATATTGAAAGTGTTTGGTGGTTGCTTTCAGAGCTGCATAAAAAAGGATTACTTTATAAAGGGTTTACAATTCAACCCTATTCTCCAAGCGCAGGAACAGGGCTAAGTACTCATGAGTTAAATCAGCCAGGTTGTTACCGTGATGTAAAAGACACTTCTGCAGTAGCAATGTTCAAAATTGTAGAGGATGACAAATCATCTTTCCTTTTTGACGGGGAAGAGGAACTTTCCTTTGTCGCCTGGACAACTACTCCTTGGACCCTTCCATCTAACACAGCGCTTGCGGTAGGTAAAAAGATTACTTATGTAAAAGTAAGTACATTCAATTCATATACTTCTAAACCTATTACCATTGTGATGGCAAAAGATCTACTGCATAAGTACTTTACAGAAGGGGTTACTCTTTCAGATTATAAATTAGGAGATAAACAACTTCCGTACAAGATTGTAAAAGAATATAAAGGAGAGGAGTTAAATGGAATAAATTATCATCAATTACTTCCTTATGCTCAACCTACAGATGGAGAAGCTTTTAGAGTGATTTTAGCAGATTTTGTAACTACGGAAGATGGAACGGGTATTGTTCATCTTGCTCCTTCTTTTGGTGCAGACGATAATTTGGTAGCCAAACAAAATGGAATTGGTTCCCTTACCTTGGTTGATGGGCAAGGAAAATTTACTAAAGAAGTTACGGATTTAGCAGGACAATATGTAAAAGATGAATTCTATATAGAGTCAGATGAAAAACCAAAGTACCCTGCAGATGTACAAATTGTAATCAATCTGAAAGATAACAATAGATTATTCAAATCTGAGAAATACGAACACTCTTATCCTCATTGTTGGAGAACTGACAAACCTATTTTATATTATCCAATGGATAGCTGGTTTGTAAAAACTACCGATTACAAACAACGAATGATGGAACTGAATAATACCATTAACTGGAAACCAAAATCAACTGGAGAAGGTCGATTTGGTAATTGGTTAGAAAACTTAGTAGATTGGAATCTTTCTCGTTCTAGGTTTTGGGGTATTCCTATTCCTATCTGGAGAACGGAAGATGGAGAGGAGGAAGTCTGCATCTCTTCTGTAGAAATGTTACAAGCTGAGGTAGAAAAATCGATATCTGCTGGTGTTATGAAAACCAACCCTTTCGATAAATTTGAGACAGGTAACTTCTCAGAAGAAAATTACAATACTTTTGATTTACACAGACCTTATGTAGATGATATTATTTTAGTTTCATCTGAAGGAAAATCAATGAAAAGAGAATTAGACCTTATTGATGTTTGGTTTGATTCTGGATCCATGCCTTATGCTCAACTTCATTATCCTTTTGAGAATAAAGATATATTTGATAAAAATTATCCTGCAGATTTTATTGCGGAGGGAGTAGATCAAACTAGAGGTTGGTTCTTTACACTTCATGCTATTTCTACCATGTTATTTGATAGTGTAGCTTACAAAAATGTGGTGTCGAACGGATTAGTCCTGGATAAAAATGGAAACAAGATGTCTAAGAGATTGGGTAATGCGACCGACCCATTTGAAACACTAGATAAGTATGGTGCAGATGCATGTAGATGGTACATGATTTCCAACGCTCAACCATGGGATAATTTAAAGTTTGATAGTAGTGGGATAGATGAAGTACAAAGAAAATTCTTTGGAACGCTTTATAATACCTATTCTTTCTTTGCTCTGTATGCAAATATTGATGGTTTTACTTACTCTGAAGAAGAAATACCTCTTGAAAAAAGAACAGAAATTGATAGATGGATTATCTCGGAATTGAATACTTTAATTGCAGAGGTAGAAAATAATTATGAAGATTACGAACCTACAAAGGTATCTCGTTTGGTTCAGGATTTTGTAATCAATAAACTGAGTAATTGGCACATTCGATTAAGTAGAAGAAGGTTCTGGAAAGGAGAATATAATACAGATAAAGTGTCTGCTTATCAAACGTTGTATGAATGCCTGAATAAAGTTGCTGCTATTTCATCTCCTATTGCTCCCTTTTTTATGGAACAATTATATATAGATTTGAATTCTGTTTCAGGAAAACACAATGCAGATTCTATTCATCTTTCATCTTTCCCTAAATCAGAAACAAATAAGATTGATAGAGATTTAGAAGAAAGAATGGACTTAGCTCAGAAAATAACTACAATAGCATTATCGCTTAGAAAGAAGGAAAGAGTACGTGTTCGTCAGCCATTACAGAAAATTATGATTCCTGTAAGTGGAGATAAAATGAAAACCCAGATTAATTCTGTTCAGGATATTCTGCTTTCAGAATTGAATATAAAAGAAATAGAATTTATTTCAGATGATTCTGATATACTTACAAAACAAATAAAACCAAATTTTAAGACTCTAGGTCCTAAATTTGGAAAGGATATGAAGATAATTGTTTCCAGAATAAATCAGTTTACAACAGAAGACATAAAGAAAATCGATCTTGAAGGTCAATTTATTATTAACCAAGATATTACAATTGATATATCTGATGTAGAAATTTCATCTGCAGATATTCCTGGTTGGCAAGTTATGAATCAGGACGGAATTACAGTTGCTTTAAATGTCACTCTATCTGAAGAATTAAAAGAAGAAGGTTTGGCAAGAGAGTTAGTAAATAGAATACAAAATATCAGAAAAGATTATGATTTTGAGGTGACAGATAAGATTGAAGTGAATGTTGAAAAAAACGATAAAATTGATTCGTCAATATCAAATAATTTATCTTATATTTGTGGAGAAACATTGGCAAATTCCTTAGAAGTTGTTGAGAAATTAAAAAACGAAAAAATAGATGTCGATTTGGTAGATGGTATATCAATTGGTGTTGAAATTAAAAAAATATAAAATTATGTCAGATAATAAAGTAAGTTATTCTGCAAAGGAATTAAAAGAATTTAAAGAAATTATTCTAGAAAAGATTGAGACAGCAAAATCAGATTTATCATTATTGAGATCAGCATATTCAAATGATGGAGATAATGGTACGGACGACACTTCACCAACTTTTAAAGCATTTGAAGAAGGATCTTCAACTCTTTCCAAAGATGAGAACATGAAGCTTGCAATGCGACAAGAAA
>JABHQB010000159.1 GCA_018695965.1 Flavobacteriales bacterium
CTATTAGCTATAAAATAATATTTAAAGGAGAAGGAAATATAAGTATGTTAGAACCTTTTGAATTAACACTTCCAAATTCATTTGAAGTTTTTGATCCAACAATAACAGACAAAAAATATGTAGGGAACAATAATACTGGAGGAACAAAAACTTTTGAGTACACCCTAATTCCTAGAGAAAAAGGGGAGTTCAAAATTCCAGAGATTAAGTTTGTTTATTTTAATCCCAAAACTAAAAAATATATAGAACTTAAAACAAAAGAACATCTTATCTCTGTTGAACAAGGAAAGCAATACATGCCTACTGATACGACTCAAAATAGTTTACTACATCTAGATCTATTAAAAAATTCAGGATTCTCATCTATTACGAAAAGACAATTCATCTCAAAATGGTACTCATTCTCTTATTGGATAATTTTTGCTATCATCATAATATCCTATTTAGTTTATTTTATTTTATCAAAAAGAAGTGTGAATCCAATTGAAATAAGAAGAAGAAAATCGACCAAAATAGCTATAAAACGACTAAGAAACGCACGTTTTTGCCTAAAAAATGGCAATTTTGACCAATTTTTTGAAGAAATTGAAAAATCACTTTGGGGGTATTTTGCAGATAAATTTAAAATAAATTCGTCTGAACTTTCAAAAGAAACTATTGACCTTTACTTTGACAAAAGAAATATTAAAACAGAAACAAAAAACAACTTTGTTTCACTATTAAATATTTGCGAATTTGCTAGATATTCTCCTTCAAAGGACAGAAATCTACAAATGGAAAGAACATTAGAAGAAGCTAAGGAAATAATAATTGAAGTAGAATCTGACATCAAAAAGAAATGAAAATATTTAATACGATATTAATCTTATTTATCTCAGTAAATTCATTTTCTGCAGAAAAACTATTTGCAAAGGCTGACTCTCTTTTTCAATTAAACAACACGGACTCAGCAATATTATTATATCAAGAAATCCTAGATAAAGACATGGAGAGTCCGGAACTATATTACAATATAGGGATTTGTTATTTTCAGAAAGAAAAGTTTAATAAAAGTAAATTTTATTTCCAAAAATCTTTAGTTCTGAATCCTAAATCAGAAATTATAAAAGGTCGAATTTCTCAATGCAACTTAAATCTAGGGAAGAAATCACCTCCAAAGATCTTTTACATTAGTTGGAAAAATAAATTACTAAGTTTTTTTTCTAAAAATGTTAGTATTATAATAAGCTTAACATCAATTCTATCTGTTTTTATCTTACTTCTTCTTAATATTTTTGATATAAAAAGAATACCAAAAAAATATATTTTTCTAACAGCTCTAATCTCACTCTTTTTTCATTTCATTATATCTTCAAAAATTGAAAAAGAAAGCATTCTTTCACTAAAAGATAATACAGAATCAATCAAATAAAGAAGGTTACGTTTGCTAAATATTCTGTGAACACCTAAGAATTTCCTCATACACACTCTAAATCATCTGGTTTTTTCGGGAAAAATATGAGTTATTTTAGTTATATTTGTAGCTTAGTAAAAATCAAATTAACTCTATGAAAAGAAAATTACTTAGATTAACCTTATTTTTATTCTCCATTTTATTTGCAAATTCTCTTTTTTCTCAATCTAATAACTGGGAATTATATTATGATGATGAAATAAAGATTGAATATAATTATATGATTTGCGATTTTTCATCTACAGCAAGTAAAGAGATGATTATTTTCAGATTCACCAACCTTAGTGAAGAGGAGATTACATTAAACTACGAAACTGAAATTTGGCATGATAGTGTAAAGATAAATACTGAACAAAATGCAGATGAATTTCGTAAGACTATTAATCTTAATAGCAAGCAAATAATTACTATAAATTGCGAGAACCAATGGAAGGAACATGCTATTTTCTCCGCTTTTGTACATAATGAAACAAGTGAGAAATATGTTTCCTTAACAAAATTTGAATTAACAAACATAACCATATCAGATGACTAAAGTATACCTTAAAATATTAACAGCACTTATACTATTATTTACATCTATAACATCAAACTCTCAAGTAGTTCCAGTATGCGTTACTTGTGTTGATGATGATATTCTAATTACCTGTGGAGAAACAACTACGATTTTTGGAGATGGATATATTACCTCTAGTTTTTCAGATGATTTTAACAGTTGGACTACTCCAACAACACCAAATCCTGCGGTATGGAACAGCATTACACCAGGTGGGACTACAGGTAATAGTACCTGCACTTCTGCTCCAACCCCTTTTGCTAATTGTAGTGGAGGAGGAGTTATAGCAGCAGGAAATTATCTTTGGTTTCCTCATGGTTCGTCAATACCAAGACAAGCAACGACCATTGGGATTAATGTTAGTAGTGGAGGAGACCTAGCATTTGAATATAAAATGGAAGCGCAATCAGGATCATGCGACGGACCTGACCTAGCTCTAGAGGGTACCATGATACAATATTCGATAAATTTTGGAGCTACATGGATAGATATGCCTGCAAATTTCTTTCCATTTAATGTTAATCCTGCCCCTTATACAAACATAGCGTATTTTTCCCCACTAAACCCACAATTACAAACTTTTACTTCATGGAATCAATACACAATTCCAATTCCATTAGCAGCCCAGACAGCAAATACAATTTTTAGATGGAGTCAAATCGCAGCCTCATCAACTCAATTTGATTTCTGGGGGTTAGAAAATCTTAATATAATAACTACACCTCCTGGAGGATCTGCTTATCAATGGGAAGATCTCTCCACAGGAATAATTACATTAGGACAAACATTAACAGTAAGTCCTACAGTACTGACTAATTATGAATTTACTTATACCAGTAGTTTATTAAGCTGCAGTACTACTGTGGAGGTAGATGTCGCTCCTCCTATTGTAAATCCGGTAATTGTTGTAAATCCATTAAGCCCATGCGCTGCCTCCACAGATTTAGATGCGAATGTTAATTTTAATACATGTAATTATAAAATCTATTTATACGATAATGGAGGAGATGGATGGGTTTCTATTCCTCAAACTTCCTCTTCAATTGACAATAGATTAGAGGTGTATGTTGATGGAGTTTTATTCCAAACAATTACTATGAGCCCTCCAGGATTAGGACCAGATCCTTATGGGCCTGGTACAGATCAATACGGACCTGTTATCTGGAACATCCCAATTTCTGCGGCTCCTGGAGCAACTTTTGAAACAAGATTTCTGACAGGAGGTCCAAACCCAGCAGAATGTGCATATTTCATTACAGATAACCAAGGAAATCTACTAACTGATGGATTTGGAAATATCATTTCAGCTATGGGATTAACAACCTCTCCGAGTACACCATTCTGGCCTATTCCAACAGGATTACTCCCGTCAGTTGGATTCACTGTACCACCTTTAGATTTTGGACCTATGACTCCATCATGCCCAACTACAAATTTGTATAGCTATTCATGGGAAATTGCTACTGGTCCTGCTCCTGGTGGTGTAGGAACAGGATCAACAGTAGGTATCACACCACCAAATACTCAAGCAACTTCTGTAGTGACAGCTACACCTCAGAACTATATGGTGAGTGTTACAGATTTAACTAATCCTGGATGTACTGCAAATGGAATAGTAAACGTACCAGGACTAGCTGGATCTTGGAACTTAAACCCTATTGTTCCAAATCCTGCTTGCGAAGGAGATTGTGTTGATTTAGGATTTTCAGGATTACTTCCATATCCATGGGGTGGTCCTTATACTATAATTATTGAAATGATAGACGCAAGTGGATCTTCATCAAACATGTATACAATTAATAGTTCAGGAAATATTGTTGGTACAGGAGGATTGCCAATTAACTTATGTCCTACTATCTCTGCATCTGTTCCATCTGCAACCTTTAATATTACTTCTTTTATAGATAATGCAGACCCTAATGGTTGCGAGATACCAATTACAAATGCAAGTCAGACTGTAACATTTTCAACACAACCAAACGCAGGTACACCACCTCTAATTAATCCTATTTTCTGTTTAGGAGATCCTACTATAGATCTTTCCACATTATTATCTAATAATCCTGATGTTGGAGGAACCTGGACATATACTTCTGGTCCTGGACCAGCACCGTTAAACATGCCTTTTGGAGGACTAAACTATATGTTCGACCCAAGCACCAATCCGGCTGGAGATTACACATACACCGCGAGCAACTCTCCATGTTTAGATCATACATCTACTATTACAATAATATTAGACCCTGGTCCAATTGCTGGTCAATTACCTCTTATCCCTGTAAATATGTGTATGGGAGAGACTATAAACTTAAATAATGAATTTATTACAAATCCATTCCCAAATACTCCTGTTTGGACAAGTAATGGGAATGGTATCTCTAATAATTTTACTCCCACTCTCTCAGGTGCTTACACTTTCAGAAGTACAATAACTGATCCTGCTTCAAGTTGTCCAGATGTTTGGGCTGAAATTGACATTGAAGTACATGATTTACCTACAGTTCTTTTTAGTACAGTTAATCAAATCTGTTTGGGAGAAAATTTAGATTTAAGTTTTGTTTTAACTGGAGTTGCTCCTTTTACTATTACAGTAACAGATAATATACTCCCCCCATTTAATGTTATAGTTGATATTAATGGAAATGATTTTATTACAGGAAATCCAATAACTTATACTCCATCAAATTCCGGAATCACTAATTTAACAGTTACAAATATATCTGATGCTTTTTGTAGTATTACTACTGCGCAAAATTCGGTGGTGGCTGTTTCAACTCCTCCTAATTCTGGGGTATTAATATTACCATTATCAGTTTGTGAGGATGACTTATCTGTTTATAATCTATCTAATCAACTTGCTGGACAAGATTTAACTGGATATTGGATAGATGCTAATGGAGTTCAACAACCTACTAGTCCATCCTTTAATTTTGACGTTTCTATGCCATCAGGAAACTACACTTATGTTGTTACTTCTGCAATCTGCACAACTGCACAAACAATAGTACCTGTTGCAGTTATTAATACTCCAATCACTGGATCATCAAACCCACAAGAAATCTGTATAAATGATTACGGAGCAGGGAATCTTTATAATCTAAACAATCTACTATCTGGTAGTTATGATCCTGGAACATGGTACGAAAGCGGAGTTCCTATCCCAACAAATATAAATCCATCAACATATGGAGTAGGAACCACTACATTTACTTATCAAGTTAATGGGATTCCTCCATGTGCTAATGCAACAATAAATGTTGATTTGACAATAAATCCGGAGCCTGTTGTATTAAGCTTTACTTCTTTCAACCCAATTACAGGATTACCAGCTTCATCAACAACTCAAGGTTATGCAATTGGATTAGATGTAACAATGTTAGTTGGTGCAGTTCCTTTTACTATAAATATATCTGATGATGATTCTCCTTTTAATACCGGTTCTATCTTTATTGCTTCAGGTATGAGTGGAAGTACTACTATGATGCCAAATGTACTGCCTACTACTACTTATGATGTTAGTTTAATTACAGATGGAAACGGATGTACCACAACTTATAATGGAACAGTTCCTGTAACAGTCATCCCTTACCCTATTGTTACATTCTCAACTTTAACTCCAGAAATTTGTGAAAATGAAATTGCTACTATCGAATTTAATTTAGTACAAGGTGTTGTTCCGGTAACTGTAGATTATGTATTACATGGAAACTCTTATACAGAAATTTTAAATTCAGTTGGAGTTACTACTGTAAACATACCAAATCCTAATTTAATTTTCGGAATAAATACTTTTAGTGTTTCTAGTATTATTGATGTAAATCTTGAAGCAGCACCAAACATTCCTAATGATATTCAGATCGTTTATAATCAGAATCCTTCCGTTACATTTAGCACAACTACACCTGTAATTTGCTATAAAGATGATGCAATATTACAACTAGATTTCAGTGCAGGAGCTCCGCCATTTACTGTGAATTACAGTGACAATGGAATTCCTGTTATTCCTCCATTAATCTTCAATAACTTAGGAACTCAAACAAGTACTTTATCTCCAGATCCATCGCCAGGAGATCATCCTTACGATATTATTGATATTATTGATGCAAATTTATGTGTTGGCACCATTGTTAATACTGAAAATATTTTGGTCCGAGAACTACCTGAGTTAGATATCGTAATTAGCGGAGATAACCCAATTTGTTTTGGAGATTTTTCTGAACTTTCTTTCCCTGTGTTATCTGGTTCCCCTCCATTTAATTTAAGTCTCTTAGAAGAAAGTAATAGTATTACATTAAATGTAGATGCAGCAGGTTTAGTTTCTGGAAGTCCATATCAGATTCCAAATCCTGGTCAGTATACTACAACTTACACACTAACTTCTGTAACTGATGCAAATACCTGTACACAAAGTTTAAGCGATAGTAAAACACTAATAGTGAATGAGATTCCTGTAGTAGACGTAAGTGGAACAACCGAGATTTGTAAAGATGATTATACGAATATTAATTTTGATTTCAGTGCAGGTACATCTCCTTGGACTCTATCTTATAATATAAACGGAATAGTTGGTACTCCATTTGATTTAGATTCTATTTCTGACAGGATTGTGGTTAGCCCAACTACTACTTCAATATATACATACACCGCAATTGAAGATTCAAATGGATGTAAAGATAACTTTACCGATGCAGCTACAATAACTGTAAATCCTCTACCGGAAATGGAAGTGACTGGAGGAGGAGAAGTTTGTAATGATGGTTCTACAGTTGATGTAATTTTTAACACTTCTAATGGTACTCCAACATTTGACTTTGAATATACTGTTGGTATCAATACTAAATATGTTTCAAATGTAGGATATCAACATATAATCGCTACTAATGAAGCAGGAACTTATATTGTAACTAATATTACAGATGATAAAGGATGTGTCGGAAAATCAATAACTGGAATTGCAGATGTAATTGTACATCCTATGCCAGTAGCAGATTTTGATGTATATCCTCAACCAGCAGAAGTAACAAATCCTGTTATTAATTTTACTGATAACTCTACAGGGCATATTGCTGGAACTTGGGATTTTGATGATAATTCTACTACTAACACTAATTTTGGTAAACTATCTCACCGATTCTCAGATTTAGATAGCGGAACTTATTATGTAGAACTTTATGTGGAATCTAATAAAGGCTGTTGGGATACACAATTGCAGAAAATTGTAATTGATAACGCATTTATTTTCTATATTCCAAATTCATTTACTCCAAACAATGATATGGTTAATGATCTGTTTTTTCCTTATATTGAAGGAGTAAAGGAATACGACTTTTATATTTATAGCCGACAAGGACAAGAAATTTTCCATACAACTGACGTCAATGAGGGATGGGACGGTTATGTTGCAAATGGAGACAATTATGCTATATCTGGAAAATATGCCTATGCAATTTATATAATTGATTTACATGGTAAGGAAAGAAAATATCAAGGGCATTTCTTATTAATTAGATAATAATAATAGATATGAAAAAACTATTCTACATAGTTTTATTTGTATCTATTACAAATATAGCATTTACACAAGGAACTTGTAATACCGCTCTACCATTTTGTACAGGAAGTAATTACGTCTTTCCTGCTTCTACAAATACACCTGCACCAACAGGCGCTTATTTTGATTGTTTGGGGACACAGCCAAATCCAGCTTTCTATTATATGGAAATTGACAATGCTGGAAATATGACAATCAATATTCAGGGATTAGGTGCAAATGGAGGTACTAATGATATTGATTTTATCTGCTGGGGGCCATTTACAAATCCAGCGACTATGTGTAATCAATTAACAGCTGCTAATGTAGAAGATTGTAGTTATTCTTCCACGTGGAATGAATTTTGTGATATTAACGGAGCTTCTAATGGAGATTATTACGTTCTTTTAATTACTAATTATTCTAACAATCCATGTAATATTAACTTCTCTCAGACATCTGGTAATGCAACTACAAACTGCTGTATTCTAGGAGGTGATGCTGGAGATGACAATACCCTAGATGTGTGTGATACTGACTCTCCATTTAATATGTGGAATCAACTATTAGGAAATCCGGATAATGGAGGGATTTGGTATAACTCTTCATGGACTAGTATCTCCAATCAATTTGATCCAGCAAATACTCCATCTGGCACATATGCTTATGTTGTTCAGGGATCTTCCACTGCTTGTCCTAATGATACCTCTTTTATTACTGTAAATGTAAATATTTCACCAATTGTGAGTATGCCACCTTTTTCAAATTTATGCGACAATGACCAACCTATTACATTAAACACCGCAACTCCTTCAGGAGGGACCTATAGTGTTAATGGATCAAATTCAACAACTTTTACTCCTTCAGTACTAAATGTAGGAAATAACACAATAGATTACACTTATACAGATGGTAATGGATGTTCTTCAACAAGTTCTCAAAATTTAATTGTTAATTCATCTCCTTTTGCCACTGCAACAACAACTAATGCAAGTTGTAATGGATTTACTAATGGAAGCGCTATACTAAATATTATCTCTGGTACCGCTCCTTATATTGAAAATTGGGGAGCAGCTAGTCCTACTAATTTATCTGCTGGAACATATGGATATTTAGTTACAGATGCGAACGGGTGTTCATTCACTGATAGTTGTATCATTTATGAACCAGCTGCTTTTACAGTCAATATTATATCGACAGATGTTCTTTGTAGTGGATCAAATGATGGAACCGCTGTTGTATCGTCGTCTTCATTATCATCTACTTATGTTTGGTCCTCTGGACAAACAACAGATAGTATTTATGGTCTTGCAGCAGGATCTTATTCTGTAGATGTAATTGATCAGAATGGATGTGTAAATACTGGACTCATTAATATTACAGAACCTGCTCCGATCTTAGTAACTGAAGCTATAAATAATGTAAGTTGTGATGGTGGAACTGATGGAAGTATCTCGTTAAATATTTCAGGAGGATTTACCGATTACACTATAAACGTAGCAGGATTTTCTCAAGTTTTAACTGGGGGGATTACTACATATACAACTCCCAATGTTCTTCCAGTAAACATCTATAATTACACTGTTACTGATTCTAATAATTGTTCTTATTCAAGTTCTATAAATATTACATCTCCACCCCCTATTTCTGTTTCTGAAGTCATAAATAATGTGAGTTGTTTCGGATTCAATGATGGAAGTGTAAATCTTTCCATTTCTGGAGGAACACCAACATATATAGAAGATTGGGGGTCTAATAACTCATCTTCTCTTTCTGTCGGGACTTATAATTATACAGTAACAGATAATAATGGTTGTATTTATACAAATGCAGTTTCGATTTCTGAGCCATCTGACATTCAGATTTCTGCGACGCAAAACAATATCTCTACATGTGGAGCTACTGATGGAAGTATTGATATTACAACTCTTGGAGGAAGTCCTCCTTATTCATTTAATTGGAGTTCAGGTCAAAATACAGAAGATATAAATAGTCTCTCTTCAGGAACATTTACTCTTACAGTTACAGATGCAAATTTATGTACAAGTACACATACTGTTACTTTAACAGAACCAACACCTCCTATAGTTTCATATACACAAACAAATACAACTTGTAATGCAGGGTCGGATGGTAGTATTGATGTTTCTGTTTCTGGAGGATTAAACCCATATCAATATTCTTGGAGTAACTCAGCAACATCTCAAGATGTCTCTAATCTTTCTGCAGGTATATACACATTAAATGTGATAGATGCAAATAATTGTATTATAATAGAAAGCATTACTATTACTCAGCCAACTGCTATTAATGTAAGCTCTACGCAAACTAATGTCACAAATTGTAACGGGAATGATGGAAGTATAGATATTTCTACTAGTGGAGGAACAGGAATCTACACTTATTTATGGTCTAATTCCGCAACTACTGAAGATGTCTTTAATTTAACTGCTGGGATTCATTCTGTAGATGTAACAGATGCAAATAATTGTACTTCTACATTTAATTTTACCATTATTGAACCAAATGGAATTACATCAACAGAGAATATAACCAATGTAGCTTGTTTTGGAGAAAATTCAGGATCTGTTACTATCAATATATTAGGAGGACAACCTCCATACACAGAAAATTGGAATGGATATAATCCTGTAAACTTAACTGCAGGGAATTACATTTATACCGTAACTGATAATCAGAATTGTAGTTTTTCAAATTTAGTAGTAATTACAGAACCTCAAGAGCTAGTTGTTACTGAAAATATTACCCATGTACTTTGTAAGGATGAGAACACTGGTAGCGTAGGACTAAATATTAGTGGAGGCACATCACCTTATAATGAGAATTGGGGTACATCAAATCCTAATACTCTTTTTGATGGAACGTATACCTATACCTTAACTGACGCTAATGGATGTACGTTTAATAACCAAATAATAATAAGCGAACCAGACTTATTGTCCTCTAGTATTATTACTACTGACGCTATATGTTTCGGATATAATAATGGAACAGCAATAATAACTACAAGTGGAGGAACTTCTCCGTACAATACAAATTGGTTTGGACAAAACAACTTATCTCTTAATTCTGGAAATTATAGTACACTAATTACTGATGCAAACGGATGTACTAATACAATCAATTTTTCAATCTCTGAACCTGCAGGGATATCAGTAATTATTGACTCATTTCAAACTACTTGTTTCGGATATTCTGATGGTTCCGCTTTACTTACAATATCTGGAGGATTTCCTCCTTTTACTGAAAATTGGTTCGGACAGAATCCGTTATCTCTTACTGCAGGAAATCATAACTTTGAAGTAATGGATAATAATAATTGTATTTATCAAGGTATTGCTACTATTTACCAGCCTTTAGATATTACAACTAATAAAATTACATCTGATGTACTTTGTAATGGAGAAAGTAATGGAACTGCATCCTTACAAATTTCTGGTGGTACAATTCCTTATTCTGAAAATTGGAATGGTGTTGATATAACGCAACTTCCGAAAGGAAATTATACTTACACAATAACCGACAATAATGGGTGTACTTTTACCGATTATGTAATAATAGATGAACCAGATCTACTCTCTGTTCAGGAAGTTATTACAGATGCAAATTGTTTTAACAGTAATGATGGAAAAGCTCTATTAATAGTTAGCGGTGGAACTACCCCATATACTGAGAATTGGGGGATTGAGAATCCTTTCTCTCTTTCTGCAGGAGTTTATTATTATACCGTTTCAGATTTAAATTCTTGCTCCATTTCTGATAGTGTTCAGATAAATCAGGGAAATGAAATATTTATGAACTTTAGTGTGGAATCACCTATTTGCATTTTCGATACTTCAAAAGCAACTATATCTATCATAAATCCCAACTCTGAATCATATACTATTGAAATTAACGATGGAATAATTACAACAAATTATTTAATTGATTCTGTAGGCTTATTAATTCCATTGGAGAATCAAATTACATTTAATCCAGAAAGTAGTAAGGTTGTTAAAATAGTTTCAATTACTGATGAGAATGGATGTACTAGTTCTGTAAATATTTCTGATTCAATAATTGTAAACCCTCTTCCTTTCTTAAGTTTAGATATTCCAAATTTCTGTACTCAAGATACTAGCAGAATAATAAATCAGGCTATCCCTGAAGGAGGAATATATTTTATTGATGATAAAAAAAGTAGTTTCTTTGATATAGAAAATATGGAAGTTGAAACTTACAATATCAGATATGAATATAGCAGCCCAATCACCGGATGTTTTAATACAATATCTACAGATATTCAAATTAACGAAAGTCCTTATGCGGATTTTTCTTTCGGACCACAACCAGCAAATATTGATAATCCCGAGATTGAGTTTCTAAATAAATCTTATTTCTATAACTCCCAACGTTGGGATTTAGGAGATGGAACAATAATAAAGCAAGATGAATTCAGTCATATTTTTTCAGATACTGGTTCATTTTTTACTCAACTTTATATAGAGAATGAATATGGATGTTCTGATTCTATTACTCATGAGATAATTATTTACCCTGTATTTGACATTAACATTCCATCTGCATTTACACCTAATGATGATGGTCATAACGATACTTTTGGGCCAGTTTTAAGAATTGGTGGTTATCAATATTATCATATGAAAATTTTCAATCAATGGGGGGGAGTTGTATTTAATCAAAACAATACCTTTTGGGATGGAAAACTAAATAATAAATTGTGTCCAAACGGATTTTATACTTATGCAATTATTGTATATGATTTCCTTAACAAACCTCACTCTCTTACAGGAAGTTTTATACTAACAAAATAGATGAAAATCATTCTACTTTCTGACTCTCATCATAGTCTAGATGAAAGAATATTCCCGCATTTAGAAAAATGTGATGAAATTTGGCATGCAGGAGATATAGGCAACCTAGAAGTTACAGACAAATTAAAAACCTTTGCTCCTATTCGAGCAGTTTGGGGAAATATTGATGATCATAAAGCAAGAGAGGAATTCAGAAAAACCACTTATTTTAAATGCCAAAAACTTAAAGTAATGATGACTCATATTGGGGGATACCCTGGAAGATATGAGAAAGGAATTAAGGAAATATTGGAAGATAAACAGCCAGATTTGTTTATCTCTGGACATTCACATATTTTAAAGGTAATGCACGATAAAAAACTAGATATCCTTCATATGAACCCAGGAGCAATTGGGAATTATGGTTGGCATAAAGTGAAAACAATTCTTGCTTTTACTGTAGATGGTAAGGAAATAAAAGATCTAAGAGTTATTGAATTCCCAAGAAATAGAAACTAACGAATCCTATCCGCAGACCTCACTAATTTCTCATCCTTTTTTATAAAATATGCTGAAAAGAATAATATAATATATGGTAGAATTAATAAAAAACTTCCATAATACAACTGATTTTCATCTTCTTTAAAAAGAATGAATATAAGAAAAGAAATAGCTATACATAATCTAGAAAGATAAACAATCATCAATTGTCTTATTCGGTTTTTAAACTGAAAAATTGCAAACAACGCTAATATAGTAGATATATATAATAATAATGAAGGGAAATAATTTTGCAAATCTATGATTCTTATCGTCTCTTCAGAATTAATAAATATAGGAGCATAATAATGAATTATCATATTTAATAGTGCAGCAAAAAACAAAAATAAGGATTGTACTCTTTGTATCATAATCTATAATTTTTAGCAAAGATAGATTATTTATAAAATTATTTGTATTATTGCAGAGTATTTCATTATTAGAAACACAAAATCACACACTTATTATCTTAATAAAATTGACAAACTGTCAAAACAATTTACACAATATTTAAAATAACAACATGTACACATTAGACAATCTACAGCAAAATAAAATTGCTGATTTAAAAGAAATTGCAACAAAATTAAATCTTAAAAAATTTCAAAAACTTAACAAAACAGATCTTATCTATAAAATCTTAGATGAGCAAGCAACTCAATCAACTGTTTCTTCAAAAGAAGTAATTGAAAAGAAAGAAGACCATTCTGGTTCTAAAAAGAAAAGAGAAAGGTTCGTAAAGAACCCTGAAAACACCTCAGAAGAAAAAACTATTGAAAAAGTAGAGAACAAGACTGCTAAGAAAGTAGAAAATAAAACTCCTGAAAAGAAAGAAAATATTAAGAAGGAATCTCCTATAAAGAACCATAATAACAATAAAGAAAATCAGAACAAGAAACCTAATCTAAAAGCAGACCAAAATAATCCTAATAATCCTAATCATAAGAAGAAAAACTTGAAACAGGACCCAAACTTAAACACTAATAATAAGAAAGGATTAGATTATGATTATGATTTCTCTGGGATTATTCCAATTGAAGGGGTTATCGAAATCCTTCCTGATGGATACGGATTTATTCGTTCTTCAGACTATCATTACCTAACTTCCCCTGATGATATTTATGTGTCTCAATCACAAATAAAACTTTTAGGACTAAAAACTGGTGACACAATTGAAGGAAATGTAAGACCTCCAAAATCTGGAGAGAAATATTTCCCACTAATCAGAGTAGAAAAAATTAATGGTCGTCATCCAAATATTGTTAGAGATAGAGTTCCTTTTGAACATCTTACTCCACTTTTTCCATATCAAAAGTTTAATATTTTAGGGAACGGGCATAACACAACTGCTACTAGAATGTTGGACTTGTTCACTCCTATTGGAAAGGGACAAAGAGGACTTATTGTAGCACAGCCAAAAACAGGTAAGACGGTACTTCTTAAAAATCTTGCAAATGCAATTTCTGATAATCATCCGGAAGTTTATATGATTATTTTACTAATTGATGAAAGACCAGAAGAAGTAACAGATATGGAGCGTTCTGTAAATGCTGAAGTTATTGCTTCAACTTTTGATGAGCCAGCTTCTCGTCATGTAAAAGTTGCGGACATAGTGCTTGAAAAAGCAAAGAGAATGGTAGAATGCGGACATGATGTTGTTATTCTACTAGATTCTATCACACGACTTGCTAGAGCGTATAATACTGTGCAGCCTGCTTCAGGAAAGGTTCTTTCTGGAGGGGTTGATGCAAACGCACTACACAAACCTAAAAGATTCTTTGGAGCTGCTCGTAAGATTGAGGATGGAGGTTCTCTTACAATTTTAGCAACTGCTCTTACTGAAACAGGTAGTAAAATGGATGAAGTTATCTTTGAAGAATTTAAAGGAACAGGGAATATGGAACTTCAGTTAGATAGAAAAATATCTAATAGAAGAATTTATCCTGCAATTGACTTAATTTCCTCTTCAACTAGAAGAGAAGACCTACTTATTTCGGATGGCATGGAAGCTAGAGTTTGGGCTCTTAGAAATTACCTTGCAGACATGAACCCAGTAGAAGCTATGGAGTTTATGAAAGATAGAATAAACAAGACTAAGGACAATGATGAGTTTTTAATGACTATGAATGGATAAAGCATTTTTTCTTTGAATAAATAATTTAAATCCCTGTCAAGTTTTGATGGGGATTTTTATTTCTCAAAAATACCAAACACAATACTTCCACTACCACTCATACTTGAATAGATAGATCCTTGTTTATAAAGTTCATCTTTTATACCTTCTAATTGCAGATGTTTTTCAAAGATAGATTCTTCAAAATCATTCTTTAGTTTTCCTTTCCATTCGATTATTGGAAGTTCTATTATTTTCTCTACAGGTAGTACAGGAGTTTTTGGAACTATACCACTATATGCTTGCTTTGTAGAAATATGTATGTCAGGATTTACAAGTCGTATCTCATAATTTGACAAATCTAAATCAATAGAGGTCATCTTCTCTCCTATTCCTTCTACCAATTTTGGAGTATTATCGATAAAAAAAGGACAATCCGCCCCCAATCGCAAAGCGTACTTTTCTAACTCTTTATTATTAAGATTCAAATCGAAAAGATCATCTAAAACTTTTAAAGTAAAAGAGGCGTCTGCTGAACCTCCACCCAAACCCGCTCCAATTGCTATTTGTTTATGTAAATGAATCTTTACATTTTCAATTCCAAAATCGGCATCTAATAACCTCCAAGCTTTTTCGCAAAGATTCTCTCCATCCGGAATTTCAATACCACTTTTTGTAAATTCAAACTTCTCTGATTTTACAATTTCTAAAATATCTACACATTCCTTTACAGGGTAAAATACAGAAGATATATCATGATATCCATCTTTCCTTTTACGGAGGACATTCAGTCCCAAATTTATTTTAGCATTCGGATATACTATCATTCATCAATTAGTTTTCAACAACAAATATAAACACATCCTTTTTTTTAGGCGTATGGAATTCATTTTATTTAACTTTGTTGTCCCAAATAATTATTAATTTATGGATTATCTAGATTTTGAGAAACCAATTGAAGAGCTTGTAGAGAAGCTAAATCAGTCAAAAAAAATAGGAGAAGAGGGAGATGTAGATGTTAGTAAAACTGTTTCAGAATTAGAAAAAAAAATTAAATCTATTAGAGGGGAGATTTATAAAAATCTTACTCCATGGCAGAAGGTACAGATGTCTCGTCATCCTCAACGACCTTACACTATGGATTATATAAATACACTTACAAAAGGTGATTTTGCAGAAATACATGGAGATAGAGGAGTAAAAGATGATAAAGCTATGGTTGGTGGTTGGGGAACTATTGATGAGCAAACAATAATGTTTATCGGTCAGCAAAAAGGGAAAAACACTAAAGAACGTCAGTACAGAAATTTCGGAATGGCAAACCCAGAAGGATACAGAAAAGCACTTCGTTTAATGAAAATGGCTGAAAAATTTGGAAAACCTGTTGTTTCATTAATTGATACTCCAGGAGCATTTCCTGGTTTAGAAGCAGAGGAAAGAGGTCAAGGAGAAGCAATTGCTAGGAATCTTATTGAAATGACTAAACTAAAAGTACCAATTATTTGCATCATTATTGGTGAAGGAGCTTCTGGTGGAGCTTTAGGAATTGGAATTGGTGATAAAGTTCTTATGATGGAAAATTCATGGTATTCAGTTATTTCTCCTGAAAATTGTTCTACAATTTTGTGGAGAAGCTGGGAATTTAAAGAAAAAGCAGCTAATGCTCTCAAACTTACTTCTGATGATATGATGAAAAACAAACTGATTGATGGAGTGATTAAAGAACCTCTTGGAGGAGCTCATACTTTTCCTAATGAGTGTTATAAAAATGTGAAAAAAGCTATTAAAGAAAGTATAGCTCAGTGTAAAACTCTTACACCAAAGAAATTAGTAAAAATTAGAATGGATAAATTCTCTAAAATGGGAGTTTTTAACGAATAAAAATGGCGAAAAAGTTTCAAAACAACAAACAAGCATCTGATATCAATGGAAAGATGCAGCCTCAAGCAATTGATCTAGAAATTTCTGTTTTAGGAGCTATACTAATTGACAACGAAGCTCTTTCTGACAGTATTGATATTCTAAAACAAGAATATTTCTACAAATTAGAACATCAGTTTATTTATGAGGCTATCGCAAATCTATTTCAAGAATCAAACCCTATTGATATTCTTACTGTTACAGAAGAATTAAAAAGATTAGGAAATCTTAAAAAAGCAGGAGGTGTTGCATACGTTTCTGGACTTACTTCTAGAGTTTCTTCATCTGCTAATACTGAATATCACGCTCGTATTATTGCAGAAAAATTTATTCAGAGAAAGCTAATAAATATTTCTAGCGGAATTATTGAAGAAAGTTTAGATGATACCATTGATGTTTTCGAAACTTTGAATAAAGCTGAGCAAGAACTATTTAATGTAACTGAGGGTACATTAAGAAAAAGTTACGACAGCATGAGTGACTTAATAAAGGTTTCTCTAAAAAATATTGAAAACTTAAAGAATAAAGAAGCTGGTCTTAGTGGAGTTCCTTCTGGTTTTTCTAAATTAGATAGAGTTACTTCTGGTTGGCAAAAATCTGATTTAATTATTTGTGCCGCTAGGCCTGGGATGGGTAAAACTGCTTTTGCGCTTACAATGGCTAGAAATATTGCTATAGAACACGGAATGGGAGTTGGTGTTTTCTCTTTAGAGATGTCTTCTGAACAATTAGTAAACCGACTTATTTCTTCTGAATCTGAAATTGAAGCGGGAAAACTCCGAAAAGGAGATTTAAAAGAACATGAATGGGTTCAACTTCACTCAAAAATAAAGGATCTTTCAAAAGCACCTATTTTTATTGATGACACTCCTGCTATTTCTGTTTTTGAGCTCCGAGCAAAAGCCAGAAGACTAGTAAAAAAGCATGGAGTCAAGATGATTATTATCGATTATCTTCAGTTAATGACTGCAGGAGGTAAAGGAGGTAATCGTGAGCAAGAAATTTCTACAATCTCTAGATCATTAAAGGGAATTTCAAAAGAACTTGCAATACCAGTCATGGCTCTATCACAAGTAAACAGAGCTCTTGAACAAAGATCAGGTGTTGGTAGTAAACGTCCTATGCTTTCTGACCTTAGAGAATCTGGTGCAATTGAGCAAGATGCAGATATTGTTACATTTATTTACAGACCTGAATATTATAAAATACAAGAGTGGGAAGATGGAGAAAACTGTTTAGGTCAAAGTGAAATTATTGTAGCAAAACACAGAAATGGTGGTCTTGATAATATTCGATTAAAGTTTAGAGGTCAATTTGCGAAATTCTCTGACCTTGATGAATTCGAACATGAAAATGATTCTATTACAAATGAATCAATGGTTTCTCATATTCCTTCTAGTATGAATGACGATATCGATATGGATCTTGAAGAAGAAGCATTTTAATGAGAAAATTTTTTCTATTAATATTACTCCTTTTAAATCTCGAAAGTTTTTCGTCCTACCTACTAATTCCAATGGACAACTCTCAAACAAATCACCTAAAATCTTACGGCATTGCCTTTCTATCTATAGAAAATGAAGTAAAAGTAGATTGGTTGTTAAATTATAAAGGAGGAAGCTTTCTTATAAAACATTATCCTGAAATTGAAAAAGAATGTATTGTAAGAGGAGTTTCTTATCTAATAATTGCAGATGCACAATCTACTGAGATTTTAAGAAGTATCTCTTCACCATCTGTAAATCAAGATGTTGTTCGTCTAGAAAAAATACCAAAAATAGCAATCTATTCTCCAAAAAACAAACAACCTTGGGATGATGCAGTAACAATGGCGCTTACTTATGCCGAAATTCCTTATGATATAATCTATGATGAAGAAGTTCTTTCAGGAGTACTTCCTCTATATGATTGGCTACATTTACATCATGAAGATTTTACAGGTCAGTACGGAAAATTCTATGCTACTTTCAAAAATGCTACATGGTATAAAGAGCAGAAAATTCTTTATGAACAACTAGCTATAAAACTAGGATTTAATAAAGTTTCTAAAGAGAAATTAGCTGTTTCTCTTAAAATAAAAGAATTTATTATGGGAGGAGGATTTCTTTTTGCTATGTGTTCTGCTACCGATTCTTACGACATTGCTCTTGCTTCTCAAAATACAGATATATGTGCACACATGTTTGATGGTGATCCTATAGAATCTGGAGCTCAAAATAAATTAGATTTTTCAAAAACACTTGCTTTTAAAGATTTTACATTAGTTACAAATCCTAATCAATATGAGTTCTCAAGTATCGACGCTACATCTACTCGTAAGATAAAAGCAGAGATTGATTTTTTTACTTTGTTTGATTTTTCAGCAAAATGGGATCCTGTTCCAACTATGTTATGTCAAAATCATACAATGGTTATCAAAGGATTTATGGGGCAGACTACTTCTTTTAAGAATCAATTTATCAAATCTAATGTTCTTATAATGGGACAAACAAAATCTACGGATGAAGCAAGATATATTCATGGAAAATTAGGAAATGGAACATGGACTTTCTATGGTGGTCATGATCCTGAAGATTATCAACATAGAGTGGGAGATCCAAAAACCGATTTATCACTTCATCCAAACTCTCCTGGATACAGATTAATATTAAATAATGTACTTTTCCCTGCAGCTAAGAAGAAAAAACAAAAAACATAATTAAATATTATAAATAAAAAAAGTCTCAACTTTTTGAAGTTGAGACTTTTTTTTATAAAACGGCAACGACCTACTCTTCCAGATTTCACTCTAGTACCATCGGCGCTACTGGGCTTAACTTCTCTGTTCGAAATGGGAAGAGGTGGACACCAGTGCTATAGTCACCATAAAGCTTTAGTTCATTAAATTGACATTAAATTGTAGTGAATATATAAAAGCAAATCAAAGTCTACGGGTAATTAGTATCACTCAGCTAAATGTATTTCTACACTTACACTTGTGACCTATCAACGTCATCGTCTATAACGACCCTTAAAAGAAATCTAATCTTGAGATGAGTTTCGTGCTTAGATGCTTTCAG
>JABHQB010000160.1 GCA_018695965.1 Flavobacteriales bacterium
AAAATATTTTTTCAATACAAATAAAACCAAAGATGTTAGGTTCAGAATTGAAACTCTAAAGAAATTAAAAACTATTTTAAAAGAGAATGAGAAGGATTTATATAATTCTATTTATTCTGATTTTAAAAAATCTGAATTTGAAACCTATATGTCAGAGTTAGCATTAATTTACAATGAATTAAATGATGCAATTCGTAATCTGAAAAAATGGAGCAAACAAAAAAGAGTCAGAACAAATTTTGTTAATTTACCTTCTAAATCTTATATTATTCCTGAACCGCTAGGTACAGTTCTGGTTATCAGTGCTTGGAACTACCCTTATCTAATTTCATTAATACCAGCTATTTCAGCAATCGCTGCTGGAAATACAGTAGTTGTAAAGCCTTCTGAAATCACTATTAATTGTAGCAATATTATATCAAAATTAATAAACACTAATTTTCCTGAAAACTATTTTACAGTAATTGAAGGTGGTGTTGACACTACTACAGAATTACTAAAAGAAAAATGGGATAAGATATTCTTCACAGGAAGTTCAACTGTAGGAAAAATTATTTATAAAGCAGCGGCCGACAAACTTACACCTGTAACATTAGAGTTGGGAGGAAAAAGTCCAACCTTTGTTCTTAATGATTGTAATATTAACATGACTGCAAAAAGAATTGCTTGGGCAAAGTTCTTTAATGCAGGACAAACCTGTATTGCTCCTGATTATATTTTAGTTGAAAAGAAAATTGAACAAAAATTACTAGAAGCGCTTAAAAAAGAAATGAAAAATAATTATTCAAAAACAGATACTGTTAATGAAAATTATGTTCAGATTATTAATGACCAACATTTCCAAAGGTTAATAAACTTAATTTCAACAGATAAAATATATTCTGGAGGAGAATATGGTATAGAAGAAAGAATTATACATCCTACAATTTTACACAACATTAATTTTGAAGATGAGATAATGAAAGATGAAATTTTCGGTCCTATACTTCCAATTATATCATTCGATAATTTGAATGAAACAATTGCAAATATTAAGAAAAAAGACAAGCCTCTTTCTCTTTATATTTATTCTAATGACAAAAAAAGAATCAAAAAATTGCTTAACGAAATCTCATTTGGTGGTGGAGCAATTAATGACTCTTTAGTTCACTTATTAAATCCTAATTTGCCATTTGGAGGCGTAGGAGCAAGTGGAATAGGATCTTACCATTCTAAAGCAGGGTTTGACACTTTTACTCATTACAAAAGTATCTTACACAAATCTTTTTTGTTTGAACCTAATATAAAATACAAACCCTATAGTAAGCTAAAAAAGAAAATTCTGAAATTTCTTTTAGAATAAATGAATGAAGAAACTCTTTAAAATATTGGCAAAAATCAATAAAATATTACTTCCTTCCATGATTAATAAAGATCTAAGAAAATTAAGTAAGTACCAAAAAATAATTGTTGCTTACAGATATTGGGTTACTAAAAACTGTTGTTAAGAATCTGCTTTCAAATACTTGCCTTTTTAAACAAAATTTCCTACAATTTTCTGAACATTATCTGACTTCCCCATAGTATAGAAATGAATACAAGGTGCTCCAAAATCAATTAGTTCTTTAGTCTGATTTATCGCCCACTCTACTCCTACTTGTCGTACATCTTCATTTGATTTACATTTCAGTACTTCATCTACTAATTCGTTAGGCACATTCAAATGAAACCTTTGTGGTAATAATGTTAATTGCTTTTCAGTAGACATGGGTTTCAATCCTGGAATAATAGGAATATTTATGTCATTTTCTCTGCACAATTTTACAAAATCATAATACTTCTGATTATCAAAAAACATTTGAGTTACTATATAATCCGCACCTGCTTCTACCTTCTTTTTTAGGAAATGTATATCCGATCTCATATTAGCTGCCTCAAAATGCTTTTCAGGATATCCAGCAACTCCAATACAGAAATCTGTTTTTGCAGAATTCTTTAATTCTTCATCCAAATAAACTCCATTATTCATTCCATCTACTTGTTTTAAAAGCCCAGAAGCAAATTTATGACCACCCTCTTCTCCGGTAAAATAGGTTTCTGATTTAATAGGGTCTCCTCTAAGCACTAAAACATTATCAATTCCTAAAAAATCCAAATCAATAAGTGCATTTTCAGTTTCTTCTTTATTAAAACCTCCACAAATAATATGAGGGACAGTATCTACATTATACTTATTCATTATTGCGGCACAAATACCAACAGTTCCAGGTCTTTTTCTTACAGATATTCTCTCCAGAAGTCCATCTTTTCTGTTTTTATACACATATTCCTCTCTGTGATAAGTTACGTCAATAAATGGAGGATTATATTCCATTAACGGATCTAAAGAATTATAAATAGAATCAATACTCTTGCCCTTTAATGGAGGTAAGATCTCAAAAGAGAATAAAGTTTGTTTTGCGTTTTCTAGATGTTTTATTACTTTCATAATTTTATATGTTTGAACTTAACCATTTATTAGTTTTATTAATAGTCTGTTTTTTTCGTTCGGAATAATCTTCCACTTGGTCATTTTGTATTTTTCCAACACTAAAGTATTTACTTTCAGGATGAGAGAAATAATAACCACTTACTGTTGCATTTGGATACATTGCCATACTCTCAGTTAAACTCACTCCTATTTTCTCTGCATTTAAAAGTTTAAAAACCTTCAACTTCTCAGTGTGATCTGGACATGCAGTATAACCAGGAGCAGGACGAATTCCATGATACTTTTCTTTTATCAACTCATCATTCTCGAATTTCTCATCAGAAGCATATCCCCAAATTTCTTTTCTTACTTTTTCATGCATGTATTCTGTAAGAGCCTCTGCTAATCTGTCCGCTAACGATTTTAGCAAGATACTATTATAGTCAT
>JABHQB010000161.1 GCA_018695965.1 Flavobacteriales bacterium
CTTTTCAGAAAGATCAATATAGAGCAGGAGGAGAATATTCATATAAGGAATATTTTATGATAAGAGCAGGATTTGTTTATGAAGAAGGCCTTTTAGAGTTTGACACTAGAACAACTGCATTAGTTGGACCAACAGCTGGTTTTACTGTTGAACTACCAATGGGAAATGAATCTACCTTTGGAGTAGACTACTCTTATAGATATACTAATCCATTTAAAGGATCCCATGCTATTGGTTGCAGGATAGATTTATAAACACCAAAAACAAAATATTATAATAAAAAGGAAGTAATTACTTCCTTTTTATTACATTGATACAGATAAAAATCGCAAGACTATGAGTGATATTCAATATTTTACCGAGGAAGGACTACGCAAATTAAAAGATGAACTAGAACATCTTAAAAGTGTTGAAAGACCAAAAATAATTCAGCAAATTGCAGAAGCGAGAGATAAAGGTGATTTGTCAGAAAATGCAGAATATGATGCCGCAAAAGAAGCACAAGGTCATCTGGAAGATAGAATAAATAAATTAGAAGCTATAAATGGTAATGCTAGAGTAGTTGACACATCAAAGTTAGATGTGTCAGTTGTTCGATTACTAACAAAAGTTACTATTAAAAACACAGCAAACTCGATGGAAATGACTTACTCCATTGTGCCAGAGGCAGAAGCAAATCTAAGATCAAAAAAGATTTCAGTTTCTTCTCCTATTGGGAAAGGGTTACTTGGAAAATCAATTGGTGAAATTGCAGAAATTCAGATTCCAAACGGAATAATAAAATTTGAAGTTGTCAAAATAGAAGCGGCTTAGATGTCTAGTATTTTTTCAAAAATAGTTAATAATGAAACACCATCTTTTAAAGTAGCAGAGGATGAAAATTATTTAGCTTTCTTAGATGCATTTCCATTATCTTATGGGCACGTATTAGTAATTCCAAAAAAAGAAACAGACTATATTTTTGATTTAGATTCTGATAAATATTTAGGATTATGGAATTTTTCTCAGAAAGTAGCAAAAGCAATGGATAAAGTAATTGTTTGTAAAAGAATTGGAGTAGCTGTTATTGGTTTAGAAGTTCCACATGCACATATTCATCTTGTTCCAATAAATGGCATTTCCGATATTAACTTTGAACGTGAGAAAAAAACTTTTTCTGCAGATAAAATGCAAGAAATTGCAGATAAAATTAATTTTGCTTTAAGCTAATTTGTCAGGATTATCCTTTAAGAAAGAAGACCAAGAAGAATAACTTTTACCTGAAGAACTATCATTTCTTTGAAAATAATGACAAGCAGCAGCAGCTAAACCATCAGTTGCATCCAAGTGTTTTGGCATACTTTTTATATCAAAAAGTGATTGCAACATAGAAGCAACTTGAACTTTAGAGGCATTTCCATTTCCTGTAATAGATTTCTTTATTTTCTTTGGGGTATATTCAAAAATAGGAACATCTCTGTATAACGCAGCTGCCATTGCTACTCCTTGAGCTCTGCCTAACTTCAGCATTGATTGTACATTTTTCCCAAAAAATGGAGCTTCCAAAGAGACTTCATCTGGATTGTATTCATCAACAAGTTGAACGGTTCTCTCAAAAATTCTTTTTAGTTTTAGGGCATGTCCATCAAGTTTTTCCAAGTGAATTACACCCATTTGAACCATCTTCATTTTTTTATTCAGAATACTAATAATTCCATATCCCATGATGTTTGTTCCTGGATCAATTCCTAATATTATTCGTTCTTCTTCCAAAATATATTTCTGATTTCCCAAAATTAAGAAAAGATTTGTTAATATATCTCCTTCCTTTCGAAATTATAAATGCAATTTATACTGTTATTATTATAACTTTGTCTTTAGTTTATTCACCTAAGTGGAAAGGAAGAAAATTCGGTATGTAAATGGAAAGTAATTTATTTTTTTTATGTTTTTGTATTTTTCTTTTTTTTCTGTGTTTATACCAAGATTTTGGACAATTTAATAATTTAAATAATAAAATTGCTTGGGAAAAATTCAGAAAAGATAAACTAGCTTTATCTTCTTTATTTTTTATTCTGTCACTAACTATTTTATCTGTATTTTCTTATACTTTTATGACAGATAAAACGAAATATGCTTCAGAAATGAATGTAGAACTTTCCACACTTCCTCCTTTTACTAAGGTTTCAACTCTGATAATTGACGGAGAGGAAATTCTTGCAAAAGATGTAAATAAAAATAATTTGGGTATTTCTTATTATCTTATTAATACTTCAGAATATGTGGATTATGAAGGTGAATATGAGAAATCTGATAGAACCTACTATTTTGGAACCGATAAATATGGTAGAGATCTGTATAGCAGAATAATTTATGGAAGCAGAATTTCTCTTGCAGTTGGATTTATTGCGGTACTAATTTCTTTAATTATTGGTATTTTTCTAGGCTCACTTTCTGGTTATTATGGAGGGAAAGTAGATGATTTTATTATGTGGATTGTAAATGTTGTTTGGTCCATACCCACTTTACTTATGGTAATAGCCATTACATTGGCACTTGGTAAAGGGTTTTGGCAGGTATTTATAGCTGTTGGATTAACTATGTGGGTTGAAGTAGCTAGAATTGTTCGTGGAGAGTTTATTTCACACAGAAATAGAGAATATGTTGAGGCTGGAAAGGTTTTAGCTTTTTCTAATTTTCGAATTATTTTTAAGCATATCTTACCAAATGTATTGGCTCCAATAATTGTTATTTCGGCAGCAAATTTTGCAGCAGCTATCCTTATCGAATCAGGATTAAGTTTTCTAGGATTGGGAGCACAACCACCGATTCCTACATGGGGAGGGATAATAAAAGATCATTACCATTATATTATTATGGATAAAGCATATTTGGCAATTATTCCAGGTATTTTTATTATGTTGTCAGTATTATCTTTCATGTTATTAGGTAACGGATTACGTTCTGCACTAGATGTAAAACAATGAAAACAATATATTTGTAATTGATTTATTAATCCTTTTCAGAAGAAGACATTTATATTATATTTGTCAAAATTATTAAAAACTAATACAATGACAAAAAAATTACTTTCAATAATCTTTCTATCGGTTCTTACTTTTTCTTTAGTAAAAGCAGATGAAGGAATGTGGCTTCCACAATTACTACAATCTATGAATGAGTCTGATATGAAAGATTGTGGATTACAACTTACAGCTCAAGATTTATATGATGTCAATAATTCTTCTTTAAAAGATGCAATTGTTGCCTTGAATGGAGGTATGTGTACTGGAGAGATGATTTCTTCACAGGGGTTAATGCTTACAAATCATCATTGTGCTTTTGATGTAATACAAACACATTCAACCGTAGATAATGACTATCTAACAGATGGTTTTTGGGCTATGACAAGAGATGCGGAACTTCCTAATGAGGGATTTTCTGTTTCTTTTTTAGTCAGTATTGAATCTGTAACCGATAGAGTCTTGGAAGATCTAGGTGAGGTGACAGAATCAGAGAGAAAAACTAAACTTAGAGAAATTTTTAATGAAATATCTTCAGAAAAAAGTGATGGAACAGATTATAATGCAAGAGTAAAATCTTTTTTTGAAGGTAATGAATTTTACTTAATGACCTACATTACGTATAATGACGTCAGATTAGTTGGAGCTCCTCCTTCATCAATAGGGAAGTTTGGAGGAGATACTGATAATTGGATGTGGCCAAGACATACAGGAGATTTCTCATTATTGAGAGTATATTGTGCTCCTGACGGAAGCCCAGCAGAGTATTCTGAAGACAATATTCCTTACACTCCAAAACACCATCTTCCAATTCAGTTAGATGGAGTAGATAATGGAGATTACACCATGATTTTTGGTTTCCCAGGAAGTACAGACAGATTCTTAACTTCTTTTGGAATTCAAGAGGCTTTAGAACAAACTAACCCAACAATTGTTCAGATTAGATCAGAAAAATTAGCAATCATGAAATCTGGTATGGATGCTAATAAGAAAACTAAAATTCAATATGCTTCTAAATATGCAGGAACATCTAATTATTGGAAATATTACATTGGTCAGTCGAGAGGTTTAAAAAGGATGAAAGTTTATGACAAAAAAGTAGAAATAGAAAATAAATTTACCGATTGGGTAAACTCGGGAGATGAACAGAGATACGAGAAATTTGGAAATACTTTAAGTTTAATTGAAGAAGCTTATGAAGATAACAGAGAATTAAATATCTCTAGAACTTATTTGAATGAGGCAATCTTTCAAGGTGCTGAAATCATGTATTTCTCTTTTATCATGAACAGAAAATTAGCAAATATTCCGACGGATAAAGAAGAGAAAACAATGTTTATGAATGAAATCAGAGAAGAAGCTAAAGAATTTTATAAAAACTATAATTCAACTATTGATGAAGAATTGTTTTCAGCTATGTTAGAAATGTATTATTATAATGTTCCTCACAATCAACATCCATCAGTATTTAAGAAAATTGAGAACCAACTATTAGGGTTTAAAGCGCTTGATTTTGATTATTACGCAAAAGATGTTTTCAGAAAATCTATTTTTTCATCTGAAGATAAGTTTCTGGCTTTTTTGGAGAATCCATATAATATGAAATTAGAAAAAGATCCTGCTTATACTACAATGATGTCAATTTATGATTATTATATTGAACATCATTACGCTCAAAGAAAATCCGTTAGAGCGAAATTAGATGAAGGGAATCGATTATTTATTGCCGGATTAAGAGAAATGAATCCTGAGGAAAACTATTATCCAAATGCTAATTCTACCATGAGAGTTACTTACGGAAATGTAGGGGATTATAATCCTGGAGACGCAATGCATTATGATTTCTATACTACAATTGATGGAATAATTGAAAAAGAAGACCCAACTAATGATGAGTTTATCGTTCCCGAAAAATTAAAGGAATTATATGAGATAGGAGATTATGGAAAATATGCAGATGAGAATGGAAATTTAAGAATTAATTTTATTTCTAATAACGATATTACTGGTGGAAACTCTGGTTCTCCGGTAATTAATGCATGGGGTGAGATTGTTGGAACTGCATTTGATGGTAATTGGGAAGCTATGAGTGGTGATATTGCTTTCGAGAATGAAATACAAAGGACTATCTCGGTGGATATTAGGTATACTATGTTTATTATCGATAAGTTTGCAGGAGCTACTCATCTAATTGATGAAATGACAATTGCTCCAACACATCTTGAAAAAACAATAGAAACAGATATAAAATAGATAACATATTTGTATTCAAACCCACTCATTTGAGTGGGTTTCTTTTTGGAGGACCTCTCGGTCCTAAGTTCGAACTTTTTCTAGTACTTCATTGAAATTATAAAATTTCCAAATGAAGCCTTCTTTTTTTAATTTATCGACATCTATAGATACGTCTGTATTGATTATTTGACTTCTTTTCCCTAAGAATAATCTTAATAGATAAAAAGGCATTCTAATAATTAAAGCATAAGGAAATAATTTTTCTTTTATTTTTTTAATAAACTCGCCTTGAGAAATTGATTCTGTTGTCGCTAAATTATAAGCACCTTTATAATTACTATTATTTATTGCTTCTTTAATGAAGCTAGCTGCGTCATCAACATGTATCCAACTTATTTTCTTTTTTTTTGATCCAATTACAACTCCAATACCTAACTTCATGCTGAGAAGGTTATATTTCAAA
>JABHQB010000162.1 GCA_018695965.1 Flavobacteriales bacterium
ACTTCTCCAAGTATTGCAGGAATAGATTTGATGTTTTGTATTTTTAGTTTTACTTGGCTCATGCTTGTTTTCTCTACATTTTTATCTAATCCTTCTTCTGTTATTTCAATCTCATTTATTAGAGTCGCATTCTCTTTTAATGAAACATTTATTCTTGTATTTTCTTCTAAATTTATTGATTTTTCTATAGTTTTTAATCCGATAAATGAGTATAATATTTCATACTTTCCTTTTGGTAGAGTGATTGAATAAAATCCATATTGATTAGTTGACGTTCCTTTATTGGAGGATTTGTCAAATACTGACACTCCAATTAAATTTTCACCATTTGATTCTTCTTGAACATAACCACTTATTGTGTAGTTTTGAGAGAAAACAGAGATACTAATGAATAGTAGTATTATAGTGAATTTTTTTTGAATGTGATATTTCATATATTTCTAAACGGCAAATGTATAACTATTTTAAATAAAAACTATACATAATTATTTTTTTTAATAAATAAGTTTAGTTTGCAAATATATATATTCCCTTTTCACAAAAGGTTTAACGATTAATAATTATTTGTAAATTTGTTCAAAATTTCTTTAGTATGAAAAAATATTATTTTTATATTGAAGCAATAAAATAAACTTAATATATTAGCCCATAAATTAGTTCTAACTAAACCCCAAGAAATTATGATGAGATCAGGAAACCCGGCTCTGAACAAAAAAACATTTGAGAATTTAACAAATACAAGCGGTGGAGTAATGACACTTGACGGTACGGTTAATAAGACTGCAATTAGTCTTGGTCTATTAATGCTTGCAGCTTATTATACGTATGCAAATGCTATAATCAATTATATTTTTATTGGTTTTATTGGAGGGTTTGTTGTTGCTTTAGTTACCATATTTAAAAAGGAATGGTCACTAATAACAGTCCCTATTTATGCAGTTCTGGAGGGGCTTGCATTAGGAGGTATTTCTAAGATTTTTGCCGATGCGTATTATCCAGGAATAGTTACACAATCAATTATGTTGACTGTTGGAATCTTTTTTACATTATTATTAGCTTATAAATCTAAATTAATAAAACCAACGGAGAATTTCAAATTAGGAGTTACTGCTGCTACAGGAGGTATTGCACTTTTCTATTTGATTAGCATGTTATTTAATGTCTTTGGAGGAAGTCCCTCTCCACTTCTAGACCCTTCAGTTGGAGGTTTTTGGGGTATTGGTTTCTCACTATTTGTAGTAGTTATCGCTTCATTAAATTTAGTGATGGATTTTGATTTTATTGAAGAAGCTGCAGAGAGTGGAGCTCCAAAATATATGGAATGGTATGGAGCTTTTGGGCTACTTGTGACGCTTGTGTGGCTTTATTTGGAAATCTTAAGATTACTAGCAAAGTTAAATGGTAGAGACTAAATAAGATAGTACCATTTCTTTACTTAATCTTATTTCTTTTTCTGTCATGTTCCTTCAGTAAAATTTTTCTTAACCTTAAGTTTTTAGGAGTTACTTCTACATATTCATCAGCTTGTATGTATTCCAAGGCTTCTTCTAAGGTAAATATTAACGGTGGAGCAATTTTTACTTTGTCATCATTTCCAGAAGAACGCATATTTGACATTTTCTTGGTTTTAGTAACATTAATCACTAAATCATCTGCTCGTGTATTTTTCCCAATTACTTGTCCTTCATAGATAGCTTGGTTGGGTTCTACAAAGAAAGTTCCTCTCTCTTGCATATTATTTAAAGAATAAGGAATAGCATTTCCTTGTTCCATTGAAATTAAAGATCCGTTCAATCTTGATGGCATAACCCCCTTAAATGGTTGAAATTCTTTAAATCGGTGTGACATAATAGCCTCTCCAGAAGTTGCAGTAATTAGATAATTTCTAAGCCCTATAATTCCTCTTGATGGAATAGTGAACTCTAAATGCATTAAGTCTCCTTTAGGTTCCATTATATTCATTTCTCCCTTTCTAATCGTTATCATTTCAATTGCTTTTCCACTCATTTCTTCAGGAATATCAATTGTAAGTTCTTCAATTGGTTCGCATTTCACTCCATCAATTTCTTTAATAATAACTTGAGGTTGCCCGATCTGTAATTCGTAACCTTCTCTTCTCATCGTTTCTATAAGTACAGATAAATGTAAGACTCCTCTTCCAAAAACCCTGAAAGTATCGGCAGACTCTGTTTTCTCTACTCTAAGAGCTAGGTTTTTTTCTTCTTCTTTTTCTAATCGTTCCTTTATTTGACGAGAAGTAACAAACTTTCCATCTTTTCCGAAAAATGGAGAGTCATTAATAGTAAATGTCATACTCATTGTCGGTTCATCTATTTTTATAGTTGGTAAGGCTTCCGGACTTTCAAAATCTGCAATTGTATCTCCAATGTCAAATCCTTCTATACCTGTAATAGCACAAATTTCTCCAGATTTCACTTCTTGTACTTTTCTTTTCTCAAAACCATCAAAAATAAACACTTCTTTTATT
The DNA here is from genome assembly GCA_018695965.1 of Flavobacteriales bacterium. GTDB lineage: Bacteria > Bacteroidota > Bacteroidia > Flavobacteriales > BACL11. The sequence goes on from JABHQB010000162.1 coordinate 2,489, forward strand.
TTGGATTTTACCTTGCTTCCATCTCTTTTGCAAAGCATGATATTCTGATTTTCTTTAACACTACCTCTATGAACTCTGCCAATAGCAATTCTACCAATAAAAGAAGAATAATCTAAGGATGTGATTAACATTTGAGTTGTTCCTTTATTTTCTTTTGGAGATGGAATGTGTTCAATTATCTGATCCATCAAATATGTGATGTCTTTAGTTGGATTTTTCCAATCTGCTCCCATCCAGCCGTTCTTACTAGACCCATAAATAGTAGGAAAATCTAATTGATCCTCAGTGGCATCTAAATTGAACATTAATTCGAAAACCATATCATTTACCTCTTCTGGAGTGCAGTTTAATTTATCTACTTTGTTTACTACTACAATTGGTTTTAAACCAAGTTGAAGAGCTTTAGAGAGTACAAATCTTGTTTGTGGCATTGGACCTTCAAATGCATCAACTAATAAAACAACACCATCTGCCATATTTAAGACTCTTTCAACTTCACCTCCAAAATCAGCATGACCTGGAGTATCTAAAATATTAATTTTACACTCTTTATATATTACCGAAACATTTTTAGCAAGAATTGTAATTCCTCTTTCTTTTTCTAATGGATTTGAGTCCATAATTAATTCTCCTGGATTATCATGTTTAGAGAACATTTCAGATGATAAAAGCATCTTGTCTACTAAGGTAGTTTTTCCATGATCTACATGGGCTATAATTGCAATGTTTTTTAGTTTCATTTATTTGATTTCAAAAAGTTTGCAAAAGTAATCTTTATACTGAGTTAAACTATTAAAAGTGTATAAATTATAATCTGTATGTTTGCTATTATGAAACATGAAGTTATACCTCCACTTACTCTTTTATGGTATAAGGGATTAGGATTTAGTATCCTAGCTGTTATTGTTTTAATTTTTATTTTAAAAAATAGAAAGAAACATGAACAAGATTTGTTCTTGAGGTTAATGAGTGTTTCTTTTTTTACAGCTTGGATTTATGCGATTTTTTACGAAATAAATAATGGTATCTGGACTATTGAGGATAGTTTGCCCTTACATTTATGCCGGGTATCATTTATTATTTGTATTATCGCCTCTTGGAGACCAAAACAATGGATGTTTGAGTGGTGTTTGTATTTAGCAATTCCTGCAGGTCTACATGCTATATTAACCCCAGAACTTACAATGGGAAGAAGTAATTGGTTATTGTTTCACTATTATTTAACTCATGCTGCTATGTTGTTTGTTCCTTTGTATTTAAGTTTTGTTAAAAAAATGAAAGCTAGGAGAAATTCTTGGTGGAAAATAGTATTGTATCTTCAAATTTTAGTCATTATTAATTTTCCATTAAATTTTCTTGTTGACGCTAATTACATGTACTTACACCATAAACCTCTTGCTGACAATCCTTTTTTAATAGGTGAGTGGCCTTGGTATATCATTATTTTAGAAGCTGTAATGATTTTACATGTTGTTATAATTCGTTTAATTTTCAAAACCACTAGGAAATGATTCCTTTTATCTATTATTCTTGTTTTTAAAATAAAAATATAACATTAGTTGTTTGTTTTTAATAAATTACTATTTTTGCCACCCTAATTTTTAGGAAATAAAAGAATAAAAGAAAATGAAAAAAGGAATACATCCAGAAGATTACAGATTATGCGTATTTAGAGACATGTCAACAGATTATATGATCTTGACAAAATCTTGCGCTCCTTCTGAAGAAACAATTAAATATACAGACGGAAATGAATACCCACTTATTAAAATGGAAATTTCTTCTGATTCTCATCCTTTTTATACTGGTAAAACAAAACTTGTTGACACTGCTGGTAGAATTGATAAATTTAAGAAAAGATACCAGAATACGAAAAAGTAATTTCAGTCTTGATATAATAAATAAAAGCCCTCACTATTAGTGTGGGCTTTTTTTTCTTAGATTTGTAAAATAATTTTTTAGGATGAATGTAATACTATTTGATGACGACAGAGAAAACTTATACCCTTTAAGTCTTACAAGACCTATTTCAGATTTTAGGATTGGTATTTCTACTATTAAAGAGAAATGGGAGTTTTATTATAATGATGTTTCTGTAAAAACTGATGATTATCTTTCTGGAAAATTCCCTATAAAGACGAAAAAAGATAACCTTTGGATTAATGCTTCTGTTTTGCCAAATAAGGATTTAGTTACTGAAATAAATTCATTAAGAAAAGGAGAGTTGTTAAAAAAAGGTAAGATGGTTATTGCTATTCATAATCATATATTTTCTACTTCTAAATTAGATGATATTAAGAGTCATTCAATATTTAATAAGATAACTGATTTGTGTGATATTTTTTCCTTAAATGGAGAGGAGATACAGAATGATTTTGATCGAATGATTACTAATAAAAGTAATCAATTTTCAAAAAAACAGATAGAAGAAACTAACATCAAGATTGGAAATAAACCTATTTTTATTGAGAAAGGAGCAAAAGTAAATCATAGTATTTTGAATGCTACTGATGGCCCTATCTATATTGGTAAAGATGCAGAGATTATGGAAGGATCTATGGTAAGAGGTCCTTTTGCTATGTGTAATAATTCGGTTTTAAAAATGGGGTCCAAGATTTATGGCCCCACAACATTAGGTCCGTTTTGTAAAGTAGGAGGTGAGGTGAACAATTCTGTATTTTTTGGATATTCATCAAAGGCGCATGATGGTTTCTTAGGAAATTCTGTAATTGGTGAGTGGTGTAATTTAGGTGCGGACACCAATAATTCAAACTTAAAAAATAATTATGAGGAAGTGAAAGTCTGGAATTATAAAACAGAGAAATTTAAAAATACGGGCCTTCAGTTTTGCGGTTTGATAATGGCGGATCATTCAAAATGTGGGATAAATACCATGTTTAATACCGGAACAGTTGTTGGGGTAAGCTCTAATATCTTTGGTAGTGGTTTTCCAAGAAATTTTATTCCTTCTTTTAGTTGGGGAGGGAATTCTGGATTTACTACTTATAAAATAAATAAAGTGTTTGAAGTTGCTGAAATTGTGATGAAAAGGAGAAATATAGAATTTACAGATGATGATAAATCTATTTTAGAGAACGTTTTTGAACTGACATCAAAATACAGAAACTACTAATAACCTGACAATATTTCCTGTTTTCTCGTTTGGCATATTTCTTGAATCTATCAATAATAAATAAAAATTTACAATTATGACTGATTTACAATATACTACTACGTTTGATAAATTTGAGGAAGAAAAATTATGTAATTTGTTAGAATGTTCTTCGGATGATTTAGGTAAGATTATTTCCTCTGCAAAGAATACCTTTAAAGAAAGTGAGACTGTTTATGATAGTGTTATGAGAATCTTACAACAGGGACATAACCTAAGAGAAGCTACTTTAATCTCTTTCATATGTGGAAAGTATTTTGGATATAATCAGGCAGAAGAACAAATAGAAGAGAGTCTAAAACAAAAATTATTTGACGCATTTAATAACAGTAGAGGATAAATAATGAAAAGAAATAAAAACGATTTTAATTTTTCTTTATCGAATGTGCTTGACGAGGAAACAGAGATGTTTCCGTTAATGAGCAATGAAGATGAAGAACAAATAAATAAAGAATCAACTCCAAATACATTACCCATTCTTCCTCTTAGAAATACAGTGTTATTTCCTGGTGTAATAATACCCATTACTATTGGTAGAGATAGATCAATAAACTTAATAAAAGAAACTTATAAAGGAAATAAGATTATTGGTGTTTTATCCCAAAAAGATCCAAAAATTGAACTTCCTACAGAAAATGACATGAATAAAGTGGGTACTGTTGCTCATATCCTTAAGATGCTCAGAATGCCAGATGGCAATATTACTGCAATAATCCAGGGAAGAAAAAGATTTGAACTTGGAGAAATAGTCCAGTCTGATCCGTATTATAAAGCAAATGTTACTGAGTTAGTCGAGGCTAAGCCTCATACTACAGATGAAGAATTTAATGCGTTAGTTGACTCAGTAAAAGATATGGCGCTTGATATTATTGAACTTTCTCCAAATATTCCTTCTGAAGCAACAATTGCAATAAAGAATATTGAAAGTCCATCTTTTGTAATCAATTTTGTGTCGTCCAATATGAATGTTTCTCTTAAAGAAAAACAATCTTTATTAGAAAATACTGACTTAAATGATAGAGCAAGTAAAGCTCTTTCTTTGCTTACAAAGGAACTTCAGATGTTGGAAATGAAAAATGAAATTCAATCGAAAGTAAAAGTAGATTTAGACAAGCAGCAAAGGGAGTTTTATTTACATCAGCAAATGAAAGCTATTCAGGAAGAATTAGGAGGCGCTGGTTCCGAGAAAAAAATAGATGAGATGAGAAATCAAGCATCTAAAAAAAAGTGGAATAAAGAAGTTGAAAAGGAATTTGATAAAGGGTTGAAGAAGTTGCAAAGAATGAATCCGAGTATGGCTGATTATGCTGTACAAAGGAGTTATCTAGAACTTGTATTGGAACTTCCTTGGAATGAATTTACAAATGACAAATTTGATCTGAAAAAAGCATCCAAAATATTAGATAGAGATCATTTCGGACTAGAAAAAGTAAAAGAAAGAATAATTGAACATTTAGCGGTTCTAAAACTAAAAGGAGATATGAAATCCCCGATTTTATGTTTGTACGGACCTCCAGGAGTTGGTAAAACGTCATTAGGAAAATCAATTGCAGAAAGTTTAGGAAGAAAGTATGTTAGGGTAAGCTTAGGAGGTCTTAGAGATGAAGCGGAGATAAGAGGACATAGAAAAACTTATATTGGAGCAATGCCAGGAAGAATAATTAAATCTGTCAAAAAAGCCAATTCATCTAATCCGGTTTTTGTTTTAGATGAAATAGATAAAGTTACTAGAGATATGCATGGAGATCCTTCTTCTGCACTATTAGAAGTTTTGGATCCAGAACAAAATAATAGTTTCCATGATAATTATTTGGAATTAGGATATGATTTATCAAAGGTTTTGTTTGTTGCAACTGCTAATTCCTTGTCTACTATTCAGCCAGCATTAAGAGATAGGATGGAAATTATTGAGATTAATGGATATACAATTGAAGAGAAAATCGAGATAGCAAAAAGACATTTACTTCCGAAACAAATTCTGGAACACGGTTTAAAGAAAAAGGATATTACACTATCGAAAACCGTCTTGGAAAAAATTGTAGATGGATATACTAGAGAGTCAGGAGTAAGAGGTTTAGATAAGAAATTAGCTAAATTGGTGAGATATGCAGCTAAATCTATAGCTATGGAAGAAGAATATGAAGTAAATTTAAGTATTAATAAATTAGAAGAAATTTTAGGTCCATCAAGGTTTGATAGAGATAAAAGTATTGATAATAATGTTGCTGGAGTTGTAACAGGGCTTGCATGGACTTCTGTTGGTGGAGATATCTTGTTTATAGAATCTGGATTGAGTAAAGGTAAGGGATCTCTGACTATTACAGGTAATTTAGGAAAAGTAATGAAAGAGTCTGCTACCATAGCATTAGAATATTTAAAATCTCATGCTAAGGATTATAATATAAATCCAGATATTTTCCAAAATTGGAATACTCATATTCATGTTCCAGAAGGAGCTACTCCAAAAGATGG
>JABHQB010000163.1 GCA_018695965.1 Flavobacteriales bacterium
ATTGAAGCTAAACGTTATACTGGAGCTAAGATTATTGAATTTGATATTTCTGATCATGAAAACATTTCTGATAATGCAGTAAAATGTATCGATATTTTAGAAGGAAGGGTAGATGTTCTAATAAATAATGCAGGTATTGGAGTTAGAAGATCTGTTGAGGAATTAAATATAGAAGATTTTTTAAAAGTATTTAATGTAAATGTTTTTGGACTTGCATTATTTACTAAAGAAATCATTCCTCATATGATTAAAGAATCTTATGGAACTATTATTAATATTGGTTCTACAGCAAGTTTAAAAGGATATAAGAACGGTAGTATTTACTCATCTTCAAAATTTGCTGTTAGATGTTTAACTCAGTGTTGGCAAGCCGAATTAAGACCTCATAATATTAGAGTTTGCCAAGTAAATCCTAGTGAAGTTACAACTGCATTTGGTAACTCTGAAAGAGTAGAGAGAGAAAATGTAGACAATAAGTTAACTTCAAAGGAAATATCTCATTCAATAATTTCCGCAATTGAAATGGATGATAGAGGCTTTATTAATGAGCTTAATATTTGGGCTACAAATCCATTTGAATAAATAACAGCTAAAAAGTAGGAAAAAAAGGAGTTATATTCTTTCTAATACCTCAATGATTAGTTTGTCTATAGTAGATTTATAATCTGAAGATTGAGTTTTATTTATTCTATTCCCAATTATTGCACAAATAGTAAGTGTATTATGTCCTAATGTTTGTCCTAAATAATAAAGTGCAGAACTTTCCATCTCAAAATTTGTAATTTTATTACCATCATAATTAAAACTAGTTAAAGTTTCGTGCATATTATCAATGGATGATTTTAATCTAACTTCTCTCCCCTGTGGAGCGTAAAATCCCGAAGCAGTTGCAGTAATACCTTCTGTAAATCCATTAAATTTTTCAAGTAAATTTTCGGATGCTTTTACAATATATGGTTTTGCAAGATTCTTTGGCCAATTTGCATGTAAATTAAATGATTCAGTAAGTTTCTTGTCAATATATCTATCATCCTCATGAAAATGTGCTAACCCATCAAATCCTAGTGCATATTTGCTCATCAAAAAAAAATCAACTGGAATATCGGATTGCAAAGCTCCAGACGTCCCTAATCTTATCAAGTTTAGTTTCTTCTTCTCAGAATTAATGATTCTATTTTCAAAATCTATATTTACCAATGCGTCTAATTCATTTACTACAATATCAATATTATCGCAACCAATTCCGGTAGATAGAGCTGTAATCCTTTTTCCTTTATAAATTCCTGTATGAGTTAGAAACTCTCTATGTTGTATCTTGTCAGTTATCTCGTCAAAGTATTTACTAATCTGCGAAACTCTGTCTTGATCTCCAACTAAAATAATATCATCTGCAATTTGTTTTTTGTCTAAATTCAGATGATAAATCTTTTTATCTTTAGTAATTATTAATTCCGTGTCTTGTATGGCTTTCATCTAATATTGTGTAATTTTGCAAAACCAAAAATAGTAAATTATGAGTAATACAGCAAGTAAAATATTAGTTCCTATCGGTTTTTCTGAACAATCAATGGTAGCGTTGGGACAAGCGTTTAATTTAGCAAAGATTAAAAATTCAGAAGTTGTTATCCTTTCTGTTATAGAAGGTCATCATTCAATGTTCGATATTTTTACTGCTAACGAGATTGAATATGAGAAAATGAAGGGGAAAGTCCTGAGTAAATTAAAAGAAATTGCTTCAGAATATTCTAACAAATATGGGGTAGAAGTAGATTCTATGGTTGCAAAAGGATCTGTTTATGAAAAGGTATGTGAGGTTGCCGATATGATAAGTTCAGATTTAATCGTGATGGGAACAAATGGAGCTCCTAAAGGGATTACAAAAAGGTTTATTGGTTCTAATGCCGAAAAAGTAGTCCGTTCTGCAAAGTGTCCGGTTATTACTATAAAAGGAAAAAATCATAAAGATGGTTGTGATAATATTATTTTGCCTCTAGATTTAGAGAAACAAACAAAAGAAAAAGTTGCGTACGCTTTAGAGTATGCTAGGTATTGGAATTCTACCGTTCGTATTGTCTCTGTTCTATTAAAAGATAATGAGAGTGTCCGAAATCAGTTGATTAAGAACCTAAAATTAGTAGAAGATTTTATTACCAATGCTGGTGTAAAATGTACTGCCGAATTACTAGAAGCAGAAAAGAAAATTTCATTATCAGAAGCTGTTTTAGATTACGAAAAAAGATTTCAGTCAGATTTAATTATGATTATGACAAAAAAGGAAGAATCAATTTCAGATAATTTGTCTGTTACTGCTCGTTCTGTAATCTACAATTCTGACATTCCAGTTATGAGTATTCATCCTAAAGCAAGAGCTCATAGAAGAAAACCAACAACGGCATTTTAAATGCAATCCACAGAGCTTGAGATAGGAGAGTTGCTAAGTTTACACAATCTAAAATTATCTGTTGCAGAAAGCTGTTCTGCTGGAGGTGTTTCTTCCAAAATATGCTCCGTTTCTGGTAGTTCTAATTATTTTTTAGGAGGAATAGTAGCTTATTCGAATCAGAGTAAAATAAGAGATTTAGGAGTTTCTCAGGAGAGTATACAGAACTTTACTGAAGTAAGTAAAGAAGTTGCTATACAAATGTCGGAAGGAATATCTAAAAAATTTAATTCTGACTTTTCTGTTTCTACAACAGGATATGCGGGGCCTTTAGGAAAAGATATTGGTAAAGTATTTATATCTGTAAAAACCCCAAAAACAACTGATGTAAGAGAGTTAAAACTTTATGGGAATAGAGAGGAAATTACCGATCAAATAATCAATCAGAGTTTACAGATTTTATTAGATAAAATAAAATTATTTATTTCTGAGGATATATAAAAGAAACTAATTATATTTGCGACCTGAAAATAAATAAAGTAAGATGTCAAGAATTTGTGAAATAACAGGAAAAAAAGTGATGGTAGGGAACAATGTTTCTCATGCAAAGAATCATACAAAAAGAAAATTCTATCCGAATTTACAAACTAAAAAATTCTTTGTACCAGAAACTGGTGAGTGGGTTGTGTTAAAAGTTTCTACAAATGCACTGAGAACAATTAATAAAAAAGGAATTTCTGCAGTTTTGGCAGAAGCAACAGCTAACGGAAACGTTTTAGTTTAACTCCTTCTCAACTTATAATCTAAAAAAAGTTGTTATCTTTGATGGCAACTTTTTTATTTATAAATCTATTAAATTAATTATGAAGACTAATATCAAGATAACCTTATTCTCTGTTTGTTCTGTTTTATTAATTTTTTCATCTTGTACAAAGGAACCAGGATGTATGGATCCAAATTCTATGACGTATAATTCAGAAGCTAAAAAAGATGACGGTTCTTGTGTTTACGCTTATGATATAGCTCAAGGAACATGGAATATTAATCCTGATTGTGAAGAATTAAGTATACCTGTTATTGGAACAATATCACTTGATGACCAATTACCAGAATCTATTGAAGTGCAAGGAGCTGGTGACAATTCATTGTTTATAGATATTGATGGAACACAAGTTTCAGGTGATATTGATAATATGGGTAATATTACTGTAAATCCTCAAACAGTTCAGATTGATCCAGGATTAGGATTTCCTTTAGATGTAGAAATTGAAGGTGATGGTAATGTATCTTTAGATAATACAGGGAATATGAATTTAAAATATTCCTTTGAGATTCCTGTAGTTGGATCTTATTCTGTCGACTGTTCTGTTGAGTTAAGTAAATAGAAATTAATTTTACGGTTTTTATGAGAAAATATCTTCTTATAATATTTTCAATTTTTATAGTTAATTTTACTTTTTCTCAGGATTTCACTAAAAAAGATTCTTTAAGAGGAGAGTTGACTAATTTCAGAACATGTTATGATGTAACTTTTTACAACTTGAACGTTACAATAGATGATAAAGAGAAATTTATTGAACGATCATTTAACGAAATTTCTTTTGTTGTAAAATCAGATTTTCAAACATTGCAAATTGACTTAGCTTTGAATATGGAAATTCTTCTTATCCAATTTGAAGATCAGGAATTAGATTACACTAGAGAATTTGATGCTGTTTTTATTGATTTCCCCAGATTATTAAAAGCAGGAGAAGAATCAAAAATTAAAGTTTGGTATGATGGTCATCCAAGGAAAGCAGTGAACGCTCCTTGGGATGGTGGTTTTTCTTGGAAAAAAGATAAAAATAATAATCCATGGATTGGAGTTTCTTGTCAAGGATTAGGAGCGAGTGTTTGGTGGCCATGTAAAGATCATCAGTCAGATGAGCCTGATAGCATGAGAATTACCGTTTCCGCTAGAAAACCTTTACAAATAATTTGTAATGGAAACCTTAGAAGTGAAACAACAATTTGGAGTAATTATCTTCAGGATTCATTAAATCGTTCAGAGTGGTTTGTGTCTTATCCGATAAATAATTATAATGTTACTTTAAATATTGGAGATTATGTTCATTTTCAGGATCAATATATTAGTGGTAAAGACACTCTTGATTTGAGTTATTATGTTCTTTCATACAATGAAGAAAAAGCAAGAGAACACTTTCGACAAGTAAAACCTATGATGGGATGTTTTGAACGTTTTCTTGGAAAATATCCGTTTTGGGATGATGGATATGCTCTTGTAGAAACTCCATACTTAGGAATGGAACATCAATCTGCAATTGCTTACGGAAACGACTATTTACCTGGATATCGTGGAAGTTTAGGGTATTCTGGAGGATTAGAATTTGATTATATAATAATTCATGAAACTGGACACGAATGGTGGGGAAATTCCATCACTACAAATGATATTGCTGATATGTGGATACATGAGGGTTTTTGTACGTATTCAGAAGCTCTTTATGTAGAATGTATATATGGGTACGATCAAATGCTAGAGTATGTAAATAATCAAAAACGATTTATTAGAAATAAAAGTCCTATTGTTGGCTGTTATCATGTTAATCATCAAGGAAGTGGAGATATGTATCAAAAAGCATCTGTAATGTTACATACTCTCCGTACTTTAATTAAAGATGACCAATTATGGTTTTCCATTATTAGAGAGATTTCTGATAAATATAAATATAAAACTATTAATGCTTCTGATATAATGACGTTTATTATGCAAAGAACAGAAAAAGATTTAACTGTCTTTTTCTCACAATATTTAAATAATGCTAAGCTCCCAGAATTTCAGTATCAGCTAATAAAAGAAGGGAGAAATACCACTATAAAATACAGATGGGAATCAATTGATATGTTTGATATGCCATTACTTGTAAATTCTGGCAATGAAGATTTCTGGATATATCCTAATAATAGTTGGAAAGAGATGAGTTTAGGAAAGATTGATTCTCGTGAGTTTTCAGTAAAAGAAGAGTTATTCTTACTAGACATTAAAAAAGTAAAATAATATTTGTTTTTAAGATTATTTGACTAAATTTGCGCATCCGAAAAATAAAGATAAAATGGCAAAGAAAGGAAATAGAGTTCAGGTAATTTTAGAGTGTACAGAGCATAAATCTTCAGGTGTGCCAGGAACATCTAGATATATTACTACAAAAAACAAAAAGAACACTCCTGACAGAATGGAATTGAAAAAATTCAATTCTAGATTAAAGAAAATGACTGTTCATAAAGAAATAAAATAGGAAACAATGGCAAAAAAGACAGTAGCATCATTACAAAAGAAAGGAGCAAAAGCTTTTACAAAGGCAATAAAAATGGTGAAGAACGGAAATGGTTCTTATTCATTTAAATCCGAAATTGTACCTAAAGATAAAGTAAACGATTTTTTCGCAAAGAAATAATTTTTCACTATTTTTTTAACTTAAAGCTTCTTTCATTAAATCGAAAGGAGCTTTTTCTATTTTTTATACTATGGGAATATTTGATAAAATAAAAAAACTTTTTAAAAAAGAGGATCAAGATAAATTAGAACAAGAGAAAC
>JABHQB010000164.1 GCA_018695965.1 Flavobacteriales bacterium
ATTTGGTGTTGGCGTTGGTAGTATTGTGTTACTTATTAATCCAATATTACTAGGAGGATATACTTTTGGATGTCATTCATTGAGACATTTAATTGGAGGAAGAATGGATTGCTTTTCTTGCTCGCATTCTGCAGAACATGCGCATAGTAGATGGAAAGTTGTTACTTATCTAAATAGAAGACATCAAATGTTTGCATGGTTTTCTTTAGTGTGGGTTGGACTTTCTGATGTTTATGTCAGACTGGTTTCAATGGGAGTAATAACGGATTTAAATACTTGGGGAATTTAAAAAATAAATATGTTAGATATTTCAGAAATAAGACAGATAGAATTTGATGTTCTTGTAATAGGAGCAGGAGGAGCTGGTTTATGTGCTGCAATAACAGCTACCAAAGAATCCAAAAAAGTTGGTTTGATATGCAAATCTTTATTAGGGAAGGCGCATACGGTAATGGCTGAAGGAGGTATGGCTGCATCACTTGGGAATGTGGATAAACGAGATCATTGGAAAATTCATTTTCGAGATACAATGCGTGGAGGGAAAATGCTGAATGTTTGGCGTATGGCTGAATTACACGCTAGGCATGCTGCCGATAGAGTAATAGAATTAGAACAATGGGGAGCTGTTTTTGATAGAACAAAAGAAGGGCTTATCAACCAAAGAAATTTTGGAGGGCATAGATACCCAAGACTTGCTCATGTAGGAGACAGAACAGGACTGGAAATGATTAGAACCCTTCAAGATTATGGAATACACAAAGACATTGACATTCATATGGAGTGTACGGCTTTGGATATTTTGAAAGATGAAAGCGGAAAAGTTGCTGGGGTTGTTTGTATGTACAGAGAAACAGGAGAGTTTATTATTTTCAAAACAAAATCATTAATACTTGCTACTGGGGGAGGTGGAAAAGCTTGGGAAATTACTTCAAATAGCTGGGAATATACGGGAGATGGATATGCTATGGCTTATGAAGCTGGAGCGGAATTAATGGATTTAGAATTTAATCAATTTCATCCAACAGGAATGGTTTGGCCACCATCTGTTAAAGGAATATTAGTAACAGAAGGAGTAAGAGGAGAAGGAGGGATTTTAAAAAATAGTGAAGGTAAACGATTTATGTTTGACTATATTCCAGAGAAGTTCAAAAATGAAACAGCTGATACTGAAGAGGAGGCTGCTAGATGGTTAGCAGGAGATAAAGATGCAAGAAGACCTCCAGAGTTACTTACAAGAGATGTGGTTGCAAGAGCTATTAATGCAGAAGTAAAAGCAGGTAGAGGATCTAAGCATGGAGGAGCGTATTTGGATATTGCAAGTGAAAGAAGCGCAGAGGACATTAAAAAGAAATTACCTTCGATGTACCATCAGTTTAAGGTATTAGCTGAATTAGATATTACAAAAGAGCCAATGGAAGTTGGCCCAACTTGTCATTATTTTATGGGAGGAATTCGAGTAGAGGCCGATACAACAATGTCAACTGTTGATGGACTTTTTGCTTGTGGAGAATGTGCAGCAGGTATGCATGGAGCAAATCGATTAGGAGGAAATTCCTTATCGGATTTACTGGTATTTGGAAATTTAGCAGGAATGGGAGCTTCTAAATATGCCAAGGAGTTAAGTGAAATGCCTAAATTTAGTGATGAGGATGCTAAAAGAATTATCCGAAATGCAACTAGTATATTAAATAGAGAAGAAGGAGAAAACCCTTATTTGATGCACGAATCTTTACAAAATAATATGCAAAATAATGTGGGTATTATCCGAACAGATTCCGAATTACAAGAAGGTATCAAAAACATTGAAAATTTAAAAGAAAAAAATAAAAATGTAAAGGCAAATGGTTCCAGTCAGTTTAATCCTGGATGGCATGAAGCTCTTGCTATGAGAAACTTATTAATTACTGCAGAAGCAGTAGCCAGAGCCGCACATCTTAGAACAGAAAGTAGAGGAGCTCATACAAGAGATGATTTTAGAGATGAAAGTGAGGAGTGGTATCAGTATAATATCATTAGCAAAAAAGGAGAGGATGGAACTATGCAAGTGATTAAAGAAAGAAGAAAAGATGCAGATCCGGAACTTGAAAGAATTGCAAATGCAACGCTGGAAGATTTGGAAGCAGAAGTTGCTGAAGAAAGAAAATCATAACTATGGGAAATCGTAAATTCAAAATATACAGAGGAGATAACACTAAGGGTGAGTTAGTTGATTACAATTGTGATGTAACGGAAGGTATGGTAGTGCTGGATGCAATGCACAGAATTCAGGCAGACGATGCAAATGATATGGCTTGCAGATGGAATTGTAAAGCAGGAAAGTGTGGATCTTGTAGTGTAGAAATTAATGGGAGACCAAAGCTAGCTTGCATGACAAGGATGAATGAATATAGCCCTGATGAGACTATTATGATTACTCCTTTAAAATCATTTCCAATTATAAAAGATACAGTAACAGATGTAAGTTGGAATTACAAACAAAACAAAAGAATAAAGCCCTTTTCTCCATCACAAAATAAAAATAATACGGAAAAGGGATTGGTAATGCAACAAGTAGATGTGGAAAGAACACAGCACTTTAGAAAATGTATTGAATGTTATTTGTGCCAGAATGTTTGCCATGTTATTAGAGATCAGGGAGCTCAAGATAAATTTGTTGGACCAAGATTTATGATTCGTCTTGCTAGTTTAGAAATGCACCCTATGGATGATGCAGATAGAATCCCTGCAATAAAGGAAGATTATGGATCTGGGATGTGTAATATTACAAGATGTTGTACAGAAGTGTGTCCTGAAGATATTCAAATTACAGATGACGGTATTATTCCACTTAAAGAAAGAGTAGTGGACAGATATTTTGATCCTTTTATGATTTTATTCAGGAAAATTTTCAAAAAATAGAGAAAATTTATTTTCCTTTTCACATTAGTAAATAGGTTCGAATCCTGCTACCCCGACTTTTTTCTTCTTATCTTTTCAACAAATTTTCTGTAAGTTTGTCGTATTAAAAAAACTATTACTTTTTTACTATGAATACGGAATTAGATAATAATGCAAATAATAACACACTAGTAAATGAAATGCAAGAGTCAATTAATACGGCTTTTCTTTCATTTAAAAATCAATATCAAACTCTTGAAACTGTTTGTAATGAGGAAATTATGAGTTCTTTTAAAGATTTTATTGCATTTTGCTATATTTCTGATCAGGGTTGTGGTGATGGAGTAGAATATATACTTGAAGATTTAAGAAATTCTAATCCTGATTTTGAGATTAGTACTTTAATGAGAACTGCTATGGAATTAGGAGAAAGGTCATATAATCATGATAAGTTTGATTTAGAATATATGTCTGAAGATTTTCTGGATTTTGACAAGGATGAAGATGAAGATAGATATGCAGATGAAAAGTGGGAAGCTCTAGATGAAGCCGAAACAATAATAATGAATAAAATAAAAACAAAAACATTTAAAGAATTAAGTAAAGTTTTATTAAATGAAAATGCAATAAAAAGAGATTATTATGAAAATGGACAATTAAAGAAAGAAGGTGAGTGGGTAAATGATAAAGGGGTTGGAGTGCATAAGGGTTGGTATAAAAATGGACAATTAGAATATGAATGTGGATGGCAAGATGGAGTTCCTCATGGAACGAATAATCAGTGGTATGATAATGGTCAATTAAAATATAAATGCAATTATATAGTTGGGAATCTTGATGGGTTGAATTCATTTTGGAATGAAGATGGAGATTTATTGATTGAAACGGAATGGAAAGATGGAAAAGAATTATTTAAGCCAAATGTACTTCCAATTAGTTATTTCAGAGAGAAGATAAAAATTTATGATCAAGGAGGAGACGTGACTAATCAAGATACTGGTGAAACATATAAATTAAACTTTATTGAACTATCCATTTATGATGTTATCCTGGGAGCTCAATCTCAAATGGATATGATGGGATTTAGTAAAGATTCAATAGAAATTTCCAATACAGGCTTAGAATGGTTTCAAGAAACTAATCCAGAAGCTTATAAAATATTATTTCAATAATATTATTTTAAAAAGCATTTTCTAATCAGAAAATCCAATTAATTTTTTAAGTTTGTTTTAGTAGATTGATTAGCGGTGCAAAAAGCGGAGCAATTTTTAGTTTGAAAGCTTGCTGTAATCATGTAAATAGGTGTTAGGTTGTAATCCTGCTACCCCGACATTTTTCTCTTCATATTTTCCATAAATTTTTTATCGTAACCTTTTTTTTTTGCTTTCGTTATAAATACTAATCACAAAAATTAAATAGTCTATACGTTACATTTTTACTTTTTTATTAATCTTAAATTTAATATTATGAAAAAGTCCATTCTGTTATTTTTGCTAATATCCCCAATTTTATTATTCCCTCTTAATTCATTTGATTTTAATAATAGAGATCAGAAGACATATAATAGACTAAATAAATTATATAAATCTGATCAAGAGAAATGCTTGAAGATGTCAAACAAGATGATAGAAATAAACGGAAAGAATTATATTGCTTATATTTTCTCCTTAAAATGTGAGTTATTTAAATATAGCGATAATTTTTCTAATAAAAAGGAAGCAAGAGCTTTAGTTAAGAAGGTGAGAAGACTTGTGCAATATGCTAAGATTATTGAAAAGAATTTAGATGACGAAATTAAATGCAGATCTGGTTATTTTGTAGATGCGAAATATTTGGTCACACTTATACGCAATACTGGATCAGTAGTTGTAAGATTGTTTCCAGATTCAAAAGACTCATATATTAAGCATTGTCGACCAATATGTGATTTTTCTTCTTTGAGTGAGAGTGGATCATCTTATACTGTAAAGAAGATATATGGATCTACAAGATATACTGTGGATACAACATTTTATTTAAATGGTCTTCCAACAGGAAGTGAAAACCTTGAATCATCATCTCTTAATGAAGAAATCTCTTTTCTTAAAATACTTAATATAGCTAGAAAAGAAAAGGGATTAGATCCATTGGAAATATGCCAGGATCTATCCAGAGCTGCTAGGTATCACTCATATGATATGGGTACTCAGAATTATTTTCAACATAGTTCATTTGATCGACAAGGTAAATGTAGTAATCTAGAAATAGTAGGTAGTTTTGCAGATAGATGTAAAAGGTTCCTGAACGTATCGGGTCTTGCAGAAAATATTGCAGCGGGTAATTATGATGCTCAATCAACATACGAACAATGGTATAATAGTGAAGGTCATTATAAGAATATGTTTAGTGAGAAATATACTCACATTGGTATTGGTTTTATTAAAATACCTAATAGTTCATATACTTATTATTGGACGACTGATTTTAGATAGTAATTAGATAGGATATTGTTCATAATTACCCTAAAAATTTAAATTCGAAGTTTTGATAAAAGAAGATGAAGATTAATTATTTAAAAAGATAATTGATTAATCAGAAAATCCAATTAATTTTTTAAGATTGATTATCGGTGCAAAAAGCGGAGCAATTTTTAGTTCAAAAGCTTGTTGTAATCAAGTAAATAGGTGTTAGGTTGTAATACTGCTACCCTGACTTTTTTCTCTTTAATATTTCCTGTAAATTTTCTGTATGTTTGCTTTATGAAAGAAAATCTCAACCTATCTCTTATACAATCTCATATTTTTTGGGAAGATGTAGATAAAAATCTTTCTTATTTTGAACGACTAATTTCCAAAATTTCACAAACGGATATTATTTTACTCCCTGAAATGTTTAATACTGCTTTTTGTCCTAAGTCTAATCACTTAGCAGAAAAAATGGATGGTAAAACAATTAATTGGATGCAAGAAATTTCCAAACAAAAAAATTGTGCTATAGCAGGAACTTTAATGATAACGGAAAACGAAAAAGTTTTTAATCGTTTAGTTTGGATTTCTGCAAGCGGGGAAAGACATACTTACGACAAACATCATTTATTCTCACTTATTAAAGAGGAAAGATATATTTCAAAAGGACAAGGAAGATTAATTATAGAAGAACAGGGATGGAAAATATGTCCGCTTATTTGTTATGATTTACGTTTTCCCGTTTTTAGTCGTAACAATATAGATTATGATATAGTTATCTATTTGGCAAACTGGCCTGTAAAACGAATTGACGCTTGGGACACACTTTTAAAAGCTCGTTCCATAGAAAATCAATGTTTTACTATTGGGGTAAATAGAGTAGGAGATGATGGAAACGAGACACCTTTTAATGGACATAGCAAGGTGTTTGATTCTTTTGGTAAAGAGCTGCTTTCTGCAACAGATAATAAAGAAGAGGTTCTGCAAATTTCTTTATGTTTAGATGATTTGAAATTAAAAAGAAGACAAATGAATTTCTTGCAAGATAGAGATGATTTTACTCTTCAATAAACCACTCTAATTCCAAATCCCAATTTTCACGGACAGTTATTTTCTCAGAATAATAATGCATTTTTTCCGCTTGTCTTTTTTCTATCCAGCTTCCACTATCCCAAAAAGAATTTCCATTTTTATCCCAAAAAGCTCTTACAGTATATTCTCCTGTAGGGATGTTTTTCAAAGTGAAATCTGTAGTACTTTCAAATTTTTCTTGAATATAAACTTTGCTTCCTTTTAGTAGTTGTACAATTATATTTCCATTAAAATCAGATTTTAAAGTCAGGCTGCCACCTGCAGTAATAGTTGTATCTTTTATAATTTCTACAGAATCAATTTTATATAATGGATCAAAAGTAAATAGGTCGATTGTAGTATCTGTTCCAGCTATTATCAATTCATCAGAAAAAGAAATAATATCATCTTCATGATAAATATAATCATCTCCTGAAAGACTTGCTGTTTTATAACTTCCTTCTGTTAAGTTATCAAAATCCGCAAAACTATTTTTATCGGTTTTGCTCACATAATTAGGAGTAATTTTAAAAATTAAAGAGTCTGGGACATCACTATTATATAATAGAACCCAATGACTCTTTTCCGCTTCTTTTGTTAATGAGTTTTCAATTTTTACAGCAAGATGATAAAAATTAAGTGTAGTATCTTTTGGTGGAATAATATATTCTAATTCTTCTAATATATTCCCTTCAGTAATATCTTTTATACAATTTCCTAAACTAACTTCATAATGTAAATTAGGGTCAATAAAGTCCTTTATAATTATTTCTAATGTATTACTTTTTATTTTATGAGAAACTCCATTTAAAGGAGGTGAAATATAAAAATTTCCAACAAACTTATGTTCCTGAATTCTCTCATTAAACACATAAGTCAGTTTACTTTCATGTTTTTTATTTATTATGGTTTGATGAAAGTGTTCAATACAAATTGGAGCTTCTTTATCTTTTGCTCCTCCAGTAGGAGCTACCATATTTGCACAGCCGCTAAATAGTAAAAGAATAAAAATAGAGAAGTATAATTTCATATCAGCAAATATAACATTAAGCAATAGCAATTGTAACAATACTAACTTTAATTCCTTCAATTTGTTGTAGTGTTGTAACGCAAGATTCCAAAGTAGAGCCGGTTGTTACTACATCATCAATTAGTAAAATATGTTTGTGTTTTAATTTTTCTAAATCTCTAATTTCAAATACATTACCTACATTTTCCCATCTACTATATTTATTCTTTTTTGTTTGAGATTCAGTATCCACTGTTCTTTGTAGTGTTGTTATTTCTATTTCTGTTTTTAGTATTTCTTGTATTCCTTTTGCAATAGACATACTTTGGTTGTATCCTCTTAGTTTTTCCTTTTTAGGGTGAAGTGGAACAGGAATAATATAGTCGATACCTTTAAGTAATGTACTGTCTTCTATTTCGTACGCAATTTGTTTTCCTAAATAGATTCCTACCTCTTGGTTTTCCTCATATTTTAGAGCATGTATCATTTTTTGTAACGGACTATCTTTTACAAACTCGTACAAAGCGGCAGCATGATTTAGTTGAACTTTCCCCCAGAAAAGCTTTTGGAGATCGTTTTTCTTTTCTTTAAAATGATTTGTTTTTGGGATATGAAACTGACAAATAGTACAAATACATTCTTCATGTTTAAGTAGAGGATTATTGCATCCTAAACAAATTTTAGGGTAGATAAGAGAAATAAAATCATCAAAAAGGGAAGTAATCCACATAAATAGATTATAAAAAAAGAGGTCTTAAAAAGACCTCTTTACTAATGTATTACCCACATTTACTATATCCGCAATTTACACATTTCAGACATCCCTCCGAATAAATGAGACCTTCTGTTTCACATTCAGAACATGTGTGATCATCTGCTTTAGTTCCATCAGGAATAAATGTTTTAAGAGCTCTTACAACTCCACTTTTCCAAGTATTAATATTTTGATCATAAAGGTTCATTTTCCCAATTAAATCTACCACATATTGTATTGGCATACCATGTCTTAATATCCCTGAAATTAATTTCGCATAATTCCAAAATTCTTTGTCAAAGGATCTCGATAATCCTCCGAAAGTAACTTTATACCCCTCTGTATCTTCATACTGAAAATCATACTGACTACTACCATCCTCTCTTTTCTTCTTTATTACCCATCCATATTCAACAGATTGAGGGAGAACAAATACATCTTCAATCTTTCCAGTAAAAATTTCATACGGTTTTCCATTTAAAAGTCCAACAACTGCCATCCATTTTTCTTTATTATTTTGGAACCTTATTACTTTTGCATCCAATCTTTTAGGCCTAGAAGGCGCATGAGTTACTCCAAATTCATTATTTTCCTCCTCTTTTCCTCCTTTGTCATCTGATGAAACTAACACTCCAGATCTAGAACCGTCTCTGTAAACTGTAATTCCTTTCAATCCTTGCTTCCAAGATTCTAAATAAATATCACTTACTTCTGCTTCAGAAACATCATTTGGTAAGTTTATGGTTGAACTGATAGAGTGAGTAACATATTTTTGAACAACAGCTTGCATTTTTACTCTTTGTTCCCAATCTATTTCTGGAGCAGTTGCTCCGTAATATGGACTTTTTGTCGTGTCTTTTTCACCAGTAATATTTATCCACTCTTTTAAATTGTGGTGATAAACAGTAAATTCTTGCCATTTATCTCCCATATCATCTATAAAATCAACCTTTTCTTCTGTATCTATTTCATTTAATTTTCTTCTTCTTTTATAGTCTGTCATAAATACAGGTTCAATCCCTGAAGAAGTCTGAGCTAACATGCTTAATGTCCCTGTAGGAGCAACTGTACTAATAGATATATTTCTTCTTCCAAACTTCATCATTCTTTCATAAACATCAGGAAGTTCTATTTTTAACATTTGTACAAATTCAGATGTGTTTTCTATTTCTTTATCAAAACCAACAAAACTTCCTCTTTCTAAGGACATATCAATAGAACAATCAAATTCTGCTCTACATTTTTCTTTCATCATATTTTCAATAAACTCAATTGATTCATCAGAGTCATATTTATAACCAAGAGCAGCAACCATATCTGCTAAAGCAGTAAATCCAAGCCCCGTTCTTCTTCCTTCTCTTCCTGTTTTTAGTAAAAGTTCCCAAGTTTCTTTTTCTACCATTTTGATACTTTCAGGTTCTTCATCACCCTCTACTTTCTTCAAGATTCTTTCAATAGCCTCTATTTCTAAATCTACTAAATCATCCATCAATCTCTGTCCTTCATAAGTTGCTTGATAGAATTTTTTCATATTAAATTTTGCCTTAGGCGTAAACGGATTATCTACAAATTTGTAAAGATTTAAAGCAATTAACCTGCAGCTATCTCCACCTTGCATTGCAATTTCGGAACAAGGGTTTGTAGACGTATTTTCATATCCTGGATAAACCGAAGATGTAGAATACCAATGTTGTCTGTCCCAATAAATTAATCCTGGCTCAGCAGTATTATGTGCACATTTAATAATTGTATCCCAAAGTTCACGAGCATCTATGGTTTTTGTAAATTTTGGATTGTCAGAATTAATAGGCCATTTATGAGTGTATTTTTTATTGTTTTCTACTGCTGACATAAATTCATCTGAAAGTCTAAGAGAAATATTTGCTCCTGTAACTTGACTTAAATCTTGTTTTATAGTTGTAAAAGCTTCTACGTCTGGATGTGCAATATCCATAGAAAGCATTAGTGCTCCTCTTCTACCATTTTGAGCAACCTCTCTTGTTGTATGTGAGAATCGTTTCATAAATGAAACCGCTCCTGATGTTGTTCCAGCGGCATTGGAAACTTGAGATCCTGATGGTCTTAAGTTTGAAATATCAACTCCTACACCACACCTTCTTTTAAATAACTGAGCTAATTGCTGGTCTGTATAGAAAACTCCTCCATAAGAATCATGCATTTCCGGAACCACAATACAATTTGATAGAGAAGCTATTTTGTAGGTATTCCCAAGAGAACTCATAACACTTCCTTGAGGAATAATATAACCGAAATTTTCGAATAAATCAAAGATTCTACCCTCACTTAGGTGTTCTCTTTTTTGTCCATATTCTGAAAGAAATTTAGCGCTTCCGTTTAAGTTATATTTTAATTTATAATCCTCTTCTATTCTTCCGAATTCTTTTGCCATCCTTCTATGCATATCTGAAGGATTCTGTTCTACGTAGTTATCGTTAAAGTCTTTCATGGCGTACTTATTCATCCATGTTGTAGCAGCTAATTCATCTCCATTAAAATACTTAATACTAGATGATAACACCTCATCATATGTATACGTTTGTATCTTTTCCTTTTTTAATAATTCAGTATTTGTTTCTTTCGTTTTTGACATAATAATTATTCTCAGTTAAGCGTTATAAATTTTCTTCTCTAAATTTCTGTTTACAATTTTAAAAATATAATCACTCATATTACACGCTTGTATTATCAATTACTAACATTTTTTTTAACAAAATAGAACAAATATTTTGCACTAGATAAATTAAACAAATAGTGTAAAACCATTAAAATTATAAGTTGTTGAAATTCAGGAAAATGAATTTATAAAACAATGTATAAAAAATATTTGCAAAATAAAGTTTTTAACAAGCTATGATAAAACTTCATTTAAAATACTGTCAAATAATATTTTCCCATCGGTATTATTTAATTCTGTATCTGCAGCTCGTTCTGGATGAGGCATCATACCAAATACATTTCTGTTATTATTACAGATTCCCGCAATATTTAATATAGAACCATTCGGATTAGCTTCTTTTGTAATGTTTCCCTTTTCATCAGAATATTTAAATAATATTTGGTCATTTTCTATTAATTTATTTAATGTGTTTTCATCTGCATAAAATCTTCCCTCTCCATGAGCAATAGGAATTTTAATTGCCTCGTCAGAATACTGATTGGTAACTAATGTATTTTTTGAAATTGGCTTCAGATGAATATTTTTACAAATAAATTTATGATTAGTATTATGCAATAATGCCCCAGGCAAAAGACCTGATTCACATAAAATCTGAAATCCGTTGCAAATACCCATTACATATCCTCCCTTATTTGAGTGTTCTACAACTTTCTCCATAATCGGAGAGTAGTTTGCAATTGATCCAGACCTTAAATAATCTCCATAAGAAAAACCTCCAGGGAGGATTATAAAATCACAATTTTGCAAATCGGTATCTTTATGCCATAACTTTACAACTTCTTGTTTCATAATAGTTTCAATAACATAAACCATGTCCATATCGCAATTTGATCCTGGGAAAACAACAACTCCAAATTTCATATTTAATAAATTTTGTTGTGCAAAATTACATATTAATCATTGATAGTCGATAAAAAACTGAACTAAAAAGAAACAATATAAATATAAATTCTGATAAACGACTTTTCTTGTAATAAACAAAAAAGTTGGCCATAATAATACTTAATGGAATAAATGCTAAAAATACTGATTCTGTGTTCTCTGTGAAAAGAAAGATAAGAACACTTATCAGAAGAAAAAATATAATAATAGTGAAAGACTCTCTGCTTCTAATACTTTTCTTATACATCCATCTGAAAAGCTCGAAAACAGAAAATAAAAATACTATAGCTAATACAGAAAACCATATTTGCTGATGAAGAGGATAAGAACTAAATTTAAAATTTATTAAAATATAATTAAAGTTAAATGTAGGAAATAATAATTCTTGATGGAAGAATAATTGATAAGTCCAAACAAATAAATAAGGAACAAGAAGAGCAAGGAAAGAGATTACAATAATTCTCCAATTAATATTTCTGAAAATTAATGTAGAGATAATAATTAGCGGGAATAATATTAAAGTATGAGGAATATAAAAAGATAGTAGAGATAAAATTATTCCCGAATTAAATACAATTGAGTATGGTTGTTTTTGTTTATATAGTTTAAGTAAATTATTTAGAAATAGTAATAAAAAAAATGAAAAAACTATCATTTTGTAATTTATTATAAAGTGAGTGTTTATTAGTAAAAAGACAAAAGCTAAAACAAAATTCGGTTTTTTAATTACGTCTTTTTCGTAAATAAGATTATTTAACGCTATAGAAAAAAGTGTAGTAAGTAAAAAAGATAAAACCAAAATAAAAATTGGGAAATATGGAAATATTGGATAGGTATTTTTAAACTCTGAAGTAAAAAAAGAAAGAGTAAAGAAAAATAAACTAAATAGTATTAAAACAACTATTAAGTACGAATGACTATTTTTTAAGTATTTTAGAATCATTTATTCTTAAAATTATTTTAGTTTTGCACCTCAATTAATATAAAAAAATATGAACAAAATATTTTATGCAATTGGCGACTTCTTTGAATCAATTTTTGAAATAATGCCATTATTTGGTGACTACATTAACTATTTTTACATGCTTATTATTTTCACCTTTTTGGTTCTATGGACTCGTAAAATGATTGGCCACAGAAAAAGAGGTGAAGAACACGCCTTATTATAAATCAAACCCAATATCTTTTCTGTAATATTTTCCTTCAAAATTAATTTTTTCAGCATTTGTGAAGGATTTATTTAAAGCTTCATCTATATTATTCCCGAAGGATGTAATTGCTAGAACCCTACCTCCATTGGTGAGGATTCTATCATTACTGTTTTTTGTTCCTGCGTGGAATATAACACTATCTTCAACTTCATTAAATCCAGTCATTTCCTTTCCTTTTTCGTAACTTCCCGGATAACCACCAGAAACCAACATAACTGTCGTAGCTACCTCTTCAGAAATATTAAAATCTACTTCTGAAAAAGATCCATTTCCTATTCCTCTGAAAAGATTTAATAAATCTGATTTGATTCTCGGAATTACTACTTCTGTTTCCGGATCTCCCATTCTTACATTGTACTCTATTACTTTCGGATTTCCATTTTCTACCATTAGTCCGATAAAAATAAATCCTTTATAATCAATATCTTCTTCCACTAATCCTTTTATAGTAGGAATAATAATTTCTCTTTCTACTTTTTCAATAAAAAATCTATCGGCAAATGGGACAGGAGAAACAGCTCCCATTCCTCCAGTATTTAGTCCAGAGTCACCCTCTCCAATTCTTTTGTAATCTTTTGCAGAAGGAAGAATCTTATAAGAAATACCATCAGTTAATACAAAAACAGAAAGTTCCATTCCTTTTAGGTGTTCTTCAATTACTACTTTATTGCTTGCATCCCCAAATTTAGCATCTGCAAGCATTTCTTTTAAGGATGTTTTAGCTTCTTCTAATGTTTCCGGAATTAACACTCCTTTTCCTGCAGCTAATCCATCTGCTTTCAAAACATATGGAGGAGATAGGGTTTCTAAAAATTGATATCCTTCTTCTAAAGTATCTTTTGTAAAACTTTGATAAGCAGCTGTCGGGATTCCATATTTCATCATGAACTCTTTAGAGAATTCTTTACTTCCTTCTAATTGAGCTCCTTTTTTTGATGGTCCAATTACCGTAATATGCTGTAGTTTTTCGTCTTCATGAAAAAAGTCATATATCCCATTTACTAATGGACCTTCAGGGCCAACAATAAGCATGTTTATTTCTTCTTTCAAACACAAATCTTTTATTTTCTGAAAATCAGTTATAGAGATATCAATATTTCTTCCTATTTGTTCGGTACCAGCATTACCTGGTGCAATAAGCAGTTTCTTACATAAACTTGATTTTGCTATTTTCCATGCAAATGCATGTTCTCTCCCTCCACTACCTAGTATTAATACATTCATTTATTTATTCTTCCATTGATTTTAGTATTTCCTCTGTTAATTTCATGTTATGAAACACCTGTTGAACATCATCATCTTCCTCTAATTTGTCTAATAGTTTAAGAACTGATTTTGCATCTTCTAAAGAAATAGTTTTTATGTTGTTTGGTATTCTTTGTAATTCAGAATTTTGGATTTCAATTTCTAATTCTTCCAAGCGTTTTTGCATATTACTGAAATCCGGAAAATTGCAATATACTGTAATTGCTTCTTCATCTACTTCTAATTCTTCTAGTCCTCCATCAATTAATTCCATTTCTAATTCTTCCAAATCCATGGATATTTGATTTGGATCAATTGTAAAAACTCCTTTTCTGTCAAAAATAAATTCTAAGGAACCATTTGTTCCTAAATTTCCTTCCAATTTACTGAAATAAGATCGGACATTTGCAACGGTTCTGTTATTGTTGTCAGTCGTGCAATCTGCAAAAACAGCAATTCCGTGAGGAGCGTATCCCTCCAAACTCATTTCCACATAATCTGCTGCATCTGCACCACTTGCTTTTTTAATTGCTCTTTCAACATTATCTTTTGGCATGTTTGCGGCCTTTGCGTTTTGAATAATTTGCCTTAATCTAGAATTTGTGTCCGGATCCGAACCCCCTTCTTTAACAGCAATAGAAATATCTTTCCCAATTCTGGTAAAAGCTTTGGACATGGCTGACCAACGCTTCATTTTTCTTGCTTTTCTAAATTCAAATGCTCTTCCCATGTTTATCTTTAATAATTGTAAAAGTAGTAATTAATCATCTAATTTTAATACTGCTAAAAATGCTTTTTGAGGAATTTCTACATTTCCTACTTGTTTCATCCTTTTCTTTCCTTTTTTCTGTTTTTCTAGCAGTTTTCTCTTTCTAGTAATATCCCCTCCATAACACTTTGCTGTTACATCTTTTCTAAGAGCTTTGATTGTTTCTCTACTGATAATTTTTGCTCCAATTGCAGATTGCACTGCAACATCAAATTGTTGTCTAGGAATAAGTTCTTTAAGTTTCACACAAATTTTTCTTCCTAAATTTTGAGCGTTTGTTCTGTGTATAAGAGCTGAAAGAGCATCAACATGCTCTCCATTTAATAAAATGTCTAGTTTTATTAAATCAGATTGTCTATATTCTGAGGGCTGATAATCAAAAGAAGCATATCCTCTAGAAACAGATTTTAATTTATCGTAAAAATCAAAAACAATTTCACCTAAAGGCATGTTAAAAGAAAGCTCTACTCTGTCAGTAGTTAAATATACCTGATTTGTAAGTTCACCTCTTTTATCAATACATAAATTCATAATAGTTCCAACAAATTCTGATTTAGTAATGACTTGCGCTTTGATATATGGTTCTTCCACATAATCTAAAGTACTTGGATCAGGGAAATCGGTTGGGTTATGCACTTCAATTTTAGCTCCAGCCGTTGTATACGCTTTGTAAGACACATTAGGGACAGTAGTAATAACAGTCATATCAAACTCTCTCTCTAATCGTTCTTGAATAATTTCCATATGTAGCATTCCTAAGAAACCACACCTAAAACCAAATCCAAGAGCCACTGAAGATTCTGGTTCAAAAGTTAAGGAAGCGTCATTTAACTGAAGTTTTTCCATTGATTTTCGGAGTTCCTCATAGTCCTCCGTATCAATAGGATAGATTCCCGCAAATACCATAGGTTTTACATCTTCAAATCCTTGAATCGCTTCACTTGCTGGATTCTCACTAGAAGTAATAGTGTCTCCTACTTTTACTTCTCTTGCATCTTTTATCCCAGAAATAATGTACCCTACCTCTCCAGTACTCAATGTGTTTTTTGGCTCTTGTTTAAATTTCAAAGCTCCAATTTCATCTGCAAAATATTCCTTCCCTGTAGCCATAAATTTAACCTTATCTCCTTTTTTAATTTCTCCATTTATAATTTTAAAATAAGCTTCTATTCCTCTATAAGAATTAAAAACCGAATCAAAGATCATGGCCTGTAAAGGTTTGTTTTTTTCTCCTTTAGGAGATGGAACTCTGTTTACAATTTCCTCTAGAATTTTTTTGACACCAAGCCCTGTTTTTGCAGAAGCTGGAATTATATCTTCATCTTTGCAACCAATCAAATCTATAATTTGATCTTTTATTAATTCTGGATCGGCAGATGGTAAATCAATTTTATTTAATACGGGAATAATCTCTAAATCATTTTCAAGTGCTAAATACAAATTTGAAATAGTTTGAGCTTGAATTCCTTGCGCTGCATCTACAATTAATAAAGCTCCTTCACAAGCAGCAATTGAACGAGAAACTTCATATGAAAAATCAACATGACCCGGTGTATCGATTAAGTTTAAAATATAATCTTCTCCATTTAATGAGTATTCCATTTGTATAGCATGGCTTTTTATTGTGATCCCCCTTTCTCTCTCCAAGTCCATATCATCTAACAGTTGATCTTGAGATTCTCTTTCGGTAACCGCACCAGTAATCTCAAGCAGCCTGTCAGCTAAAGTGCTTTTACCATGGTCAATATGTGCTATAATGCAAAAATTCCTAATGTTTTTCATAAGTATGCGAAAATACATTTTTTAGTTTATATTTGTATTTATTAAATCTAATAAAAAATTTAAAAACAGTAAACAAAAATTGATAGAAAATCAAAATATTAAATTAAAACCGAGACTCGAAAGAAAAAGACACGTAGCAAAAACTATTACTTGGAGAATTATAGGGTCAATCGATACCTGGTTAATTAGCTGGATTCTTATTCAGTTTTTTGGAGAAAATCCTCAAGAAGCTGGAGAAGCCGCTTCATATATTGCTGGCTTAGAAATCATTAGCAAAACAATTTTATATTATTTTCATGAGAGAATATGGTATGGATTGAATTGGATTTCTGATCGACAGAGGATAAGGCATATAATCAAAACAATTAGCTGGAGGCTTGTTGGGGCAATTGATACAATTTTACTTGTTTTCATAGTATATTACTGTCTATTTAATACTACTGAAGGAGCTGCTGAATTAGCTCTTTCTATTTTTTCAATTGAACTAATAACTAAAATAATTTTATACTATTTACATGAAAGAATTTGGTTCTCTTCAAATTATGGTGTAATTAAACCAAAAGATCAATAATTATTCATCTTTTTTGTAAATATAATTGATGTCAATATCTTTTCTCTCTTTTTCAAGTTCCTCTTCCAATTCATAATTATATATTTTTTCTTGTGGACCTTTATTTCTGAAGTAAATTGCAATTAGTATACCAGCAATAAATCCGGATAAATGACCTTCCCAAGAAATTTTATTTGGCATGGGTAGCATCCCCCAAAAAAGACTCCCGTACATAAAAATAACAAAGAAAGAAAGGATTGCTAATCTGGGTTGTTTCTTTATAAATCCGCTAATAAGCACAAAAGAAGCTAGAGCATAAACTATTCCACTTGCTCCAATTACATTTTCTTCTGGATTCCCAATAAACCATAATATAGTTCCACTTAAGAGATAGGAAAAGAAAAAAACCTGATTTGAAATTTCCTTGTAAACAGAGGATATAATTCCTCCTAATATTATAATGGGATAAGTGTTATTAATTAAATGATTAAAATCAGCATGTAAAAAAGGAAAAGAGAAGATCCCAGTTATCCTATTAATATCTAACGATGTAATGCCATATTCATGAAAAGGAGTGCTATATATCAATTCAAAACCTTTTACAAACCAAATTGCAATAACAAACAAAATTGGGATAAAAAGTATATTTATTATATCTGATAATTTATTATTCATTTCCCGTAAAAAGTGAGCATAAAATTAGTAATTTTACATACAATTATGACTCCAAAAAAGAAACTTTTTTTATTAGATGCCTACGCCTTAATATTTAGAGCTTATTTCGGATTTATCAATAATCCAAGAATAAATTCTAAAGGTCTAGATACCTCTGCAATATTCGGATTTACAAATACATTAATAGAGTTAATTAGAAAGGAAAAACCAACTCATATTGCGGTTTGTTTTGATAGAAAAAAACCTACTTTTAGGCATGAACAATATAAAGAATACAAAGCTAATAGAGAAGCAACTCCTGAAGGAATAATTGTTGCAAAGCCTTATATTGACAGATTATTAGACTCTTTAAATATCCAGAAACTTTATATGGATGGTTATGAAGCAGATGATGTAATTGGTACTCTAGCAAAAAAAGCTGAACAAGAAGATTTTCAGGTTTATATGATGACTTCTGACAAAGATTTTGCTCAACTTGTTTCCGAAAATATTTTTATGTATCGCCCTGGTAATAAATGGAGTCCGACAGAAGTTTGGGGAATAAAAGAGGTTTTGGAAAAATTTCAAATTCAGAAAGTTCCTCAGGTTATTGACTTTTTAGGTATGATGGGAGATTCGGTTGATAATATTCCTGGACTTCCTGGAGTAGGAAAGAAAACAGCTCAGAAATTTATTGCTCAATACGGTTCTATGGAAGCTTTATTAGCAAATACTCATGAAATAAAAGGAAAGCTAAGAGAAAAGGTTGAAGGAGCGAAAGAATTAGGTGTTTTATCAAAGCAATTAGCTACAATAGAAACTCATGTTCCCATTGCTTTTGAAGAAGACAAACTGAAAATTAAAAAGTTCAATATAGATGAGGTAAAGGAGTTGTTTGATGAACTTGAATTTAAAACTATTTTACAAAGAGTTTTGTCTGTTTCTGGAGTAGAGAAAACAACTACAATAAACGAGGAGACAACTACAATAGAAGCAGATGAAGAATTATCTTCTGGGCAATTAGATATGTTCTCCGTAAACTCTTCTGAAGAAAAGGAAAAAGAAGTCATTTCAAAAGATTATAGTACAGGATCTGAAACAGAAATGATTTATTCTGAAATTGAAAAAAGAGGAGTATGTTCTTTTCAGCTTTTGTGTAATAATCTGTCTGATTTTAATCAGAAAATTATTGGAGTTTCTTTTAGTTGTGAAAAAAACGAAGCGGTATATTTCCCACTTTCCGAAAAAACAATTGACTTAACACGAAAAATATTATTAAATCAAAATATTAGAAAAATAGGATTTGACATTAAAAGTCAGATTAAGATTTTAAAGAAATATAATATTACAGAGATAGAAAATTTCTTTGATATTTCAATAGCTCATTATTTGTTACAACCAGATATGAGACATGATATTGATTTGCTTGCTGAAAATTATTTAGGGCAAAGATCTATGGATATTAATTCTGTATTAGGGAAAGGTAAAAACAAAAGAAGTATGTCTGAACTTTCAAAAGAAAAACAGTTATTATTTTGTTCAGAATTAACTGACATACAATTACAATTATACGGTATGTTCACTGCAGAATTAAAAAAATTAAAACTTTATGATTTGTTTCAATCAATTGAAATGCCTTTGTTAAAAGTTCTCTCTGATATGGAGTTAGAAGGAATTAGTTTGGATACAGAAATGCTTTCTGATTTTTCTGGCGAACTTTCTGAAGAAATAGTAAATCTAGAGAAAAATATTTATGAAATTTCGGGGGAAGAATTTAACTTATCGTCACCAAAACAGATGGGAGAAATTTTGTTTGAAAAAATGAAAATTATAGAGAAAGTAAAAAAAACAAAAACAGGACAATATTCTACATCTGAAGAAAC
>JABHQB010000013.1 GCA_018695965.1 Flavobacteriales bacterium
ACGAAAAATTATCTTTGTCAAAAATGACTTTTTCGCACCAAATGGTACGCCTGTTTTTTATAGAACAAATATATAGAGGATACACAATCTTGAATAACGAACCTTATCATCACGAATAAATGAAACTAGTCTTTGCTACCAACAATCCCAATAAATTATCTGAATTACAAGATTTAGTTCCTGAAGGAATTGAAATTTTGAGTTTAAAAGATATTAATTGTAATGAGGAATTACCTGAGACAAATCCTACTTTGGAAGGGAATGCTTTGCAGAAAGCAAAATATGTGTTTGATAATTATGGGTTTAATTGTTTTGCTGATGATACTGGTTTAGAAATTGAGGTTTTGGGTGGTGCTCCTGGAGTGTATTCTGCCCGTTATGCAGGGGAGGATTGCAAAGCAGAAGACAATATGCAAAAGGTGTTGGAGAAATTGGAACATGAGGACAACAGAAATGCAAAATTCCGAACGGTAATTGCACTGATTATAATAGGGGAAGAAAACCTTTTTGAAGGTGAATGTTCAGGGAAGATTACAAAAACTAAAAGTGGGGTAGAAGGTTTTGGTTACGATCCTATTTTTACTCCAAAAGGATATAAAGTTACATTTGCAGAAATGTCCAAACAAGAAAAAGGAGCAATAAGCCACAGAGGCAAAGCAGTGAAGCAATTAGTTGGCTTTTTGCACCGCTAACCAATCTACTAAAACAAATTTAAAAAATTAATTTGATTTTCTGATTAGAAATTACTTTTAAAAATAATTATTGAGTAATTTTGTCATATGAAACAGTTTCTTATTTCTTTAGTATTTATATTATTCTTTTTTCATTCATCTGGACAAGTAGAATATCCTATCACAGAAAAAATAATAGTAACAGACGCTTATTTTGATATTAATGTAGAAGATCCTTACAGATGGTTGGAAGACGATACGTCTCCTCAGGTGAAAGAATGGATTTCAAAACAAAATGAACTTACTTTCTCTTATTTAGAACAAATTCCACAAAGAAAAATTTTAAAAAACAGATTAGAAGAGCTATGGAATTATGAGAAAATTGGAACTCCTTTTAATGAGGGGAATTACACCTATTTTTATAAAAATAATGGGCTGCAAAATCAGTATGTTTTGTGCCGAAAAAAAGGAGAGGAACAAGAGGAAGTATTTATTGATCCCAATCAATTTTCAGAAGATGGAACTATTTCTTTAGCTGGAATATCTTTTTCGGAAGATGGTAGTTTGTTGGCGTACTCCATTTCAGAAGGAGGATCAGATTGGAGGAAAGTAATTGTTATAGAAACAGAACGTAAAACTATGGTGGAAGACACCTTATTAGATGTAAAATTTTCTGGAATAAGTTGGAATGGGAATGAGGGTTTCTACTATTCTTCTTATGACAAACCTAAAAACTCAGTTTTATCGGATAAAACGGATAGACATAAATTATATTACCATCAACTAAATACTCTTCAAAAGGACGACAAAGTTATTTTTGGTCAGAAGGAAAAATTTAGATATGTAAGTGGGTATATCACCAGAGATCAGAATTATTTGGTTATTAGTGCATCCAAAGCAACCTCTGGCAATAATCTTTATGTTAAAGATAGAAATAAAGAAAACTCTGAAATTATTCAAATAACACATAATTTTGAGAGTAATAGTCGTATATCTCATAACATTGGCAGTAAGTTGTATATCTCTACTAATCTAAATGCTCCAAATAAAAAACTTATTATAGTAGATGCAAATGCTCCTCTAGTAGAAAATTGGATAGACTTTATTCCTGAAACTGAAAATGTATTGAGTGTATCTAAAGGAGGTGGGTTCTTTTTTGCAAAGTATTTTGCAGATGCAAACTCAAAAATACTACAATACAAGTATGATGGAGAATTGGTTAGAGAAGTAGAATTTTCTGGAAAAGGAAATGTAAGTGGATTTGGAGGTAAAGAAGATCAAAAAGAAATTTTCTATAATTTTAGTAATTATATTACTCCAAGATCTTCTTTTAAATACAATGTAGAAACTGGAGAATCTGAATTGTTTTGGTCTCCAAATATTGATTTTAATTCAGAAGATTTTGTTTCCGAGCAACATTTTTTCATTTCTAAAGATGGTACAAAAGTGCCGATAAGTATTATGTATAAAAAAGGAATAAAATTAGATGGATCAAATCCTACTATTTTATATGGCTATGGAGGTTTTAATATTTCTTTAAAGCCTTCTTTTTCGGTAACAAATGCTGTATGGTTAGAACAAGGAGGTATTTACGCAGTAGCAAATCTTAGAGGTGGTGGTGAATATGGTAAAGAGTGGCATGATGCAGGAACAAAAATGCAAAAACAAAATGTATTTGACGACTTTATCTCTGCAGCAGAATTTTTGATTAAAAACAACTATACAAGCTCTGATTATTTAGCGATTAGCGGAAGATCTAATGGAGGGTTATTAGTAGGAGCTTGCATGACTCAAAGACCAGAATTATTTAAAGTTGCGTTGCCTGCTGTTGGGGTTTTAGATATGTTGAGGTATCATACTTTTACTGCTGGGGCCGGTTGGGCTTACGATTACGGAACTTCTGAACAGAGTAAAGAAATGTTTGAATATTTACATAAGTATTCTCCAGTACATAATGTAAAAGAGGGAGTAGAATACCCTTCAACTTTAGTGCTAACAGGAGATCATGATGATAGGGTAGTTCCTGCACATAGTTTTAAGTTTGCGGCACATTTACAAGATAAACAAATAGGAAATAATCCAACATTAATAAGAATAGAGACTAATGCTGGACATGGATCAGGAACTCCCATTAGTAAGAGAATAGAAGAAGCCTCTGATGTAATAGGATTTGTTTTGTATAATATTCTCAATTAAGTTCTTTAATAAGGTTGTTTTGGGGTAGCAAGATTACAACCAACACTTATTTTACTAGATTACAGTAAACTTTGAAATTATTTATAAATTAGTCTCAATCAATCCTCTGATTTCCTCTGAAGAAGGTCTTGGAGCATCTAAGGAGATTACATTTCCATCAGTATCAAAAAGCATAAACCTTGGGATGCCATTAATAGCGTATGATTTTGTGATTTCTGTCCAGCCATTCGCCCATAATTGTACGCCCCCTAATTGTTTGTCAGCTACCATATTTAGCCAAGCTTCTTTGTCAGTATCAACAGACACGCTTAGGAAGGTAATGTTGTTATTGTGGTAGTCATGCTCCAAAGTTTTTAAAGCAGGAATTTCAGCCTTACATGGTCCGCACCAAGTAGCCCAGACATCCACATATACTAGGCTGCCTTTAAAAGTAGAAAGTGAAAACTCATTTCCTTCTTTATCAGGATAAGTAAAGTCAATTGCTGGCTCTCCTATTTGTGGTAAATTAGCAATAGCTTCAATTTTCTCAATGTAATAGTCAATCATTTTTACATTATTTTCTTTTTCGGCCGTTACGAACGCTTCATTGTTTACGGTAGAAAGTTCTTGTTCTACATCAGAAATATGTTTGTTTAAGTTAACAATGAATTCCTCTTTTTCAGTTGAAAATAATTGACTATAGATATTCGCTTCTTCACTTAGTAAATATTTTTTAGCTAAA
>JABHQB010000165.1 GCA_018695965.1 Flavobacteriales bacterium
ACACTCTTCTTAGCAAAGAAGAAATAAACACAAACTCAATATTAAATGAATATATTCCTGCTAGAATCATAAAAAACTCAATATTTAAACAAAATAATTTTATATTACTAAATAAAGGTGAAAAAGATGGAGTAAAAAGTGGGATGGGTGTAATAGTAGATAATGGAGTGATTGGAATTGTTTCTATAACTTCAGAAAACTTCTCTAAAGTAACTTCTATTTTGAACCAAAATTCTACTATTAGTGTTGTACATATAAAAAGCAAACAAAATGGTTCATTAAAATGGAATACATATAATTATATGACCGCTATGATAAATGATATTCCGAATCATGCAAACATTCAAATTGGAGATACTATACAAACAAATGGGTTTAGTTCCATCTTCCCAGAAGGTATAAATATTGCAAAAGTAATTTCTTATAATAAAGGAAATGAAAACGGACTCTGTAATGTAAATATTAAATTCCTGAACGATATGAATACTGCAAAAAATGTATATATTATTAACTCCTTAATTAAGGAAGAGTTAGAAGAATTAAAATGAAACATATTTACTCATATTTATGGCTCGCTCCACTTTTTATCCTTTTACAGGTCTTGTTTCTGAATAATGTTCAGTTTAATAATTATATTAATCCTCTTGTGTACTTAATCTTAATCATAACCCTACCACAAAATACTGAAAAATGGTTTCTAATTATTTACGCTTTTTTTCTAGGTCTATTTTTAGATCTATTTGAAGGAAATATTGGTCTAAATTCATCTGCTTTAATCTTTGTCTCATTTTTTAAACCCTACCTATACAACATCCTTATTCCACAAAACTCAATTGACGACAAAGATAAATTAGGTTTGAAGAACTTAGGAATTCAAACATTTAGTATCTATGCTCTCACTCTAATATTTATTCATAATTCCTTCTTGTTTTTACTAGAACACTTCTACTCTTTATCGATTTTATTACTACTGGAAATTATCTTAAGTACTATTATAACTTTTATTATCATACTTATTTTTCAGCTCTTTACATTTAAAACAAAAGAGTAATAATGAATAATCATCTACAAAGCAGGAAAAATACAATAAAAGGAATCTTACTTACAGTAGTAATTATTCTGATGTCCAAAATATTTTATATTCAGATTATTAATTCACAATACAAGAGGTCTGCAAAAAACAATGCAATAAGACCAGAAGTACAACAAGCTGCAAGAGGAGTAATTTACGATAGAAACGGGAAATTAATAGTCTCAAATAAAGCATCAAAGGATTTAATGGTAATACCTAGAGAAGTAGTAGAATTTGATACTTTAAGATTATGTGAGTTAACCGAACTATCTGTAAAAGATGTTAGAACAAAACTAAAAGATGCGAAAAATTACTCTAAATATATTGAAAGTGTCTTTTCAAAACAACTTCCTTCTAAATCTGCTCTACAAATAGAGGAGGAATTAAACTTCTTTAAAGGTTTCTATATCAGAGTAAATAACAGCAGATATTATAATGTAGATGTGGCTGCACATGTAATAGGTTATATTGGAGAAGTAAATGAAAAAAAATCAAATGGTAAGTATTATACAAAAGGAGATTTAGAAGGCAAAATAGGTGTTGAAGCTTCTTACGAAAAACAACTCAGAGGGAAAAAAGGAATGAAAATGGTCTTAGTAGACGCTCTAAACAGGCCTCAAGGAAGTTTTGATAATGGCAAACACGATACTCTTGCTGTTCACGGAAAAAATATTACTACAACCTTGGATATTAATCTACAAAAATATGCAGAACAATTAATGCAAAATAAAAAAGGTGCGATTGTAGCTATTCAACCTAGTAGCGGAGAAATATTAACATTAGTGTCTTCTCCTAACTATTCGTTAGAAATGATGCAAGGTAAAGAACGATTAAAACAATTTCCTAATTTACAAGCTGACATCATGAACAAGCCTTTATTAAATCGCGCTTTAACAGAATATTATCCTCCAGCATCTAATTTTAAATTAGTTAATGGATTAATTGCATTGCAAGAAGGAACAGTAAATCCTCATAATTCATACCTCTGTAATTTCCAACATGAATTTGGAGATGTAAAGATGGGGTGTCATATGAAACATAATAATACTAATCTGAATGAAGCAATTAAAGTTTCATGTAACGTTTATTTCTCTCATGTTTGGGATAATTTATTTAAAAATAAATCTAAAAGTGAATGTTATACAACTTGGAGAAATCATGTAATAAGCTTCGGATTTGGGAATTACCTTAACAATGACTTTATGATAGGTAAAAAAGGGAATATTCCAACAGTAGAAGAATTAGACAAAGGATACCCTTATGGATGGAACTCAAATACTTTGTTAGGAATGGCAATTGGACAAGGTAAAATAGATGTAACTCCTATTCAGATGGCAAATCTAGCCACAATTATTGCTAATAGAGGGTATTATTATACTCCACATATTATCAAAGAGATTGAAGGAATCGATAATATACCAGAAAGATTTAGTCAAATAAATAATACGTCAATACAACCGAAACATTTTGAATCAATTATAAAAGGTATGGAATTAGTTCTAGAAAATATAAATGGCACCGCATATAATTCAAGAATAGATAACCTAATTATTTGTGGGAAAACAGGTACTTCTGAGAAAAAAGTAGACGGAAAAAAGAAACCAGAACATTCCAGTTTTCTTGCCTTTGCTCCAAAGGAGAATCCCCAAATTGCAATATATGTTATTGTAGAAGATGGTGGATATGGGGCAGATTGGGCTGCTCCTATTTCTACTTTAATAATTGAGAAATATCTGAATAATACTATTTCTAGAACCATACTGGAAAAACAAATGATAACCGGAAATTTGATGAATAAAAAATGAGAAAAACAATAGAAATATTCGGTAAAATAGATGGAATTACTATTTTATTATATCTGTTTTTAGTTTTCTTTGGGTGGGTAAATATTTATGCCTCGATGTATAATGACGATATAACTACTTCTGTTTTTGATTTAAGTACAAAATATGGGAAACAACTTTTATTTATTGGTATTTCTCTGTTTGCAGCATTTGTAATTCTGATTATTGACTGGAGATTTTTTGATACGCTTTCTTTTGTCTTGTACGGAATAACTATAATATCACTGATAGCAGTCTTGTTTTTTGCAAAAGAAACTGGTGGAGCTAACTCATGGTTCAAGATAGGTAATTTTAAAATACAACCTTCAGAATTTGCAAAATTCACAACCTCTCTTGCTTTAGCGAAAATGTTTAGCCTTAATAAACAAAACCTGTTTTCATTTAGATCCATGATAAGAAACTACACTATAATACTTATCCCATTTTTCTTAATTATTTTGCAGAACGACATGGGAACGGCATTAGTATTCACTTCTTTTATTTTGGTCTTCTACAGAGAAGGTTTATCAGGAAATGTGTTAATTGTTTTATTAGTGCTATTTGCTTTAGTATTATTCTCCTTACTAATTTATCCATGGATAGTTGCTGTATTTTTTACATCTCTAATCTTTATTATTTATTATTTCTCCTCTAATAGGGTTAGAAGCTTAAAAGTCTCATCTATTGTTGCTATAATATCAAATGGAATAATTTTCAGTACCGGTTATTTGTATAATCATCTTTTATCTCCTCATCAAATTGAGAGAATAAATATTTTGATAGGAAAAGACTTTGATCCACAAAATGCTGGATATAATTTAATTCAATCAAAAATTGCAATTGGATCGGGTGGTTTTTTTGGAAAAGGATTTCTACACGGAACACAAACCAGGTTTGATTTTGTCCCAGAACAAAGTACAGATTTTATTTTCTGTACTATTGGGGAAGAGTGGGGGTTTTTAGGGAGTTTTATTTTCCTACTCGTTTTCACTACTCTATTATTACGAATCATCTTTTTGGCGGAGAAGCAAAAATCACAATTTTGTAGAGTGTATGGATATAGTGTTGCATGCATACTTTTTATTCATTTGATAATAAATATAAGTATGACTATTGGCTTAGCTCCTATAATAGGGATTCCATTACCATTCATGAGCTATGGAGGGTCTTCACTAGTTTCATTTACTATACTAATATTTATTTTTCTAAATCTAAACTCTTATAGGATGGATATCTTAAGGTGAAAACTAAAAAAACTCCAATCTTTCAATAGGAGTTCTTCTTGTTTTAGGAAATTATATTATTAATAAAAAATAGATCTGTTATCTACAATATCTGAATTTTCTTTTAGGGTCTTTAGTGCCTGCTCATAATAGACTCCAAATGAATTTTCTTGTCTTATTTTATCTTTTTCAGCTTCAGTATATTCAGTTCTAGAACCTTTACTAACTATATAAATAAGATAAGCTGCATTATTCCCCTTTATTAATCGAGAGGTTTCTCCTTCATCTAGAGCGTTAACTGCTCCAACGAAATTTTGAACATCTAATGCGTCAGTAATAGTATTATTAATTGCTAAGCTTTCAAAATTAACTTCAGATGCAGTATAAACTGTATCAGTATTAAATAAAGAAGATGCCTCTTCTAAGGTTGGGGATCCTGATAATTGTGAAGCAATATCATCAAATTTCTGATCATTTTGGATTTCTTGTATAATAATATCCCTTACTGATTCTAATGTTTTATCGCCGTTAGGGTTAATCGCAGATAAACTAACTACTACGAAATCATCTCCACATCTATACGTTGTATTTGACACATCTCCCACTTTAGTATTTGCATCAAACATCCACCTTACAATTTCTCTTGAGTCTTGTAAGTCTTTAATATTGAATTGCATATTATTAACAGCATCAGCAGCATCATAACGAACGTTAAGACTATCAGATAAAGATTTAAAAGCACTATTATCTGTCAATATCATTGCGTCATCTTCTGATTCAGAGTCAAAATAAATCCCAGCTACAGCAACTAATATTGTAAGTAATACAACGTATGGTACAAATCTTTTAACATCTCTCTTCTTTATATATATAAAATATAACAAAACAAATATTATACCAATATCTAATAATATCCACCAATATTGAAGAATCTTATTCTTTGATTTTGAATCGTCTTGTATAACTCCTTGACTAACAGACGCTTTAATAAATTTCTGCCCTTCATATCTACAATCCTTTATTGTGTTTTCAGAAGCCTCTATCTCTTTATCTAAATATGCTATTGTATATTTTGGAATTAATTTAGTCATACTATCGATCTTAATTAGATGAACTCCATATTGAGTAGTAACGATTTCAAAAGCTCCTATTTTAGATGTAAAACAAACGTCATTAAATTCCGAAACCATCATTCCTTCTGTGAACCATCCTAAATCACCTCCTTTAATTGAACTCTGTTTATCTTTTGAATATTGAACTGCAAGCTGACCAAAATCAGATCCATCTTTAACTTGTTTTTTTAGATCTTCTGCAAAATCTCTAAGATTAGAAATAGTGGTTATTGTATCACCCTCATCAATATTTAATAGAATATGACTTGCTTTAATAGAATCAGATCGAAGAGTACTCTCAGATAATTTAGCTATTCTATAAACTCCATCTTTTAGATATGGCCCTTCAACTGTTACTTCTTGCCTTTTAATTAAATCCAGTAAATTTGCATCTATAATATCAGACTCTTTTTGAAATGATAATATTGTACATTTACTATTAATAACAAAATTACGAGATTTCTTAATCATCTCCTGTTCTGTCTTTATAGTATCCTCTTTAGTAGGAACTATAGGAAAAGTAACATACTCTACATTTCTGGTTTCTTCTTCATTCTGATATGCTGAAATGTGCTTATCATAATAGCTCAAAATCTCTTCTTCTGTAACATCTACTTCCTCCAATGGATAAGGTATAGAAATGTATTTTACATTATCATTAGCTCTTTCATTTAATGTTGTTTCTATTTCAGACTTTGTAGTATAGATCCCTTTCTCAATTAATGTTTGATACTTTTGAGATAATCTTTGTTTGGATATTTCATCTTCCAATTGTGACCATCCTTTCTCTTGTTCTACAGGCCATTGACCTCGATTTTCTAGAAAATTACCAACCTTTTCTCCACTAAAATTTCCATTAACATCAACAAAATAATCATCATATTGTATAGTAGAGGTATCGTTAGGATTATTTCTTTTTCGTTCTTCAATTTGAGATTTATATCTGTTAAATTGATCTTCAATTAAATTTTTAAAATATAGAGAAACATTATTTGGATTAATAGAACCTGTAAATAATTCTTTTATCTCTTCATTCGTAACGGTAAGATTCAAATCAGAAGCAGCTGAAGAAATTAATTTTTCATTTACTAAACTTTCCCATGCACTCTTATGAGCTATTTCTTCTGGATCTTGATTCTTTGAAGTCCCTAAGTACTCATTATATTTATCTATATCAATTTCTTCTCCATTTATACTACCAATAGAATTTAATTGTCCTCCATTACATGAAAAAATACTTGATTGATCTGATCCCATAAAAAGAAATCCAAACATACCAAGTCCAATCATAACTAGTACTAAAACTGTTTTTTCTCTTATTTTTTCTAAAACTGCCATTTTCTTATCTTAAATTAAATTAGTTTGCGAATATACAATTGTTATTTGAGTTATGAAAATAGAACAAATATCTATTTATTTAACCATTATTCTAATAAGTTTAATGCTTTTTTCATCAACAGAATCAATAAGTAGGAGTTTGTTTTCATACTTAATTGATTCTCCTTTTATTGGAATATCTTCATGTAGTGATAAAAACAAACCTGCTATTGTTTCGTATTCTTCAGATTCCGGTAATTCCAAATTATATTTATTATTTATCTGATCCACTTCCATTC
Source organism: Flavobacteriales bacterium (assembly GCA_018695965.1). Taxonomy (GTDB): domain Bacteria; phylum Bacteroidota; class Bacteroidia; order Flavobacteriales; family BACL11. The sequence goes on from JABHQB010000165.1 coordinate 6,847, forward strand.
TAGAGGAAAATAAATACTCTGTATCCGATATTTTTTCATCAATTATGTCTGCAATATCATGTTCGTCTTCAATTTCTCCAACAATTTCTTCTGTTACATCTTCAACAGTAACTAAGCCTGATGTGCCACCAAATTCATCTACAACAAGTGCAATACTTTTGTTTTTCTTGATGAAAGTATTTAGCATCTCATTTGCAGTTAAACTTTCAGACACAATAGGAATTGGCAACATAACAGATTTTATTGTTATAGGTTTTTTAAACAAATCTGCAGAATGTACATATCCAATAATATTATCGATATTATCTTTGAAAACAGGAATTTTTGTATATTTAGTTTCTATAAAAAGTTTCAGCAACTGTTCAACTGAAGATTTAATATTTATAGCTGCCATATCTGTTCTGGGGACCATACATTCTCTCACTTTTATATTAGAAAGTTCTAAAGCGTTTTGCAACATCTCTACTTCTGTATTATTCCCCGAATTTGAATTAGTATATTGTGTTAAACTTTCTAGATATTCATCCAAATCTATTTTAGAAAATAGCTGATTTACTTCGTTAATCTCCAACCTAAAAATATATTTTAAAACAAATCCGGATATAGCAAGCATTACAAATACAATCGGGTATAATAAAAAGTAAAAAAAAATCAAAGGCAAAGAAAAAATCTTTAACATATAATTAGGATTTATTCTGAAAATTGCTTTTGGAATAAACTCTGCTGTAATTAGGATAATTATGGTAGAAATAATTGTTTGAGTAAATAATAATAAAAATGAAGATGAGATATTTTGAAGAAACGGGTGTAATAGCTCTGTCATTGAAATAGAGAAAATAACCAAAGCAATATTATTGCCAATAAGCATAGTTGCAATAAAATTAGATTCATCTTTAGAAAAAATAGCAATTGTTTTAGAAATAAATGAATCTGAATTTTTATCTAATTCTAATTTTAATTTATTCGATGAAACAAAAGCAATTTCAATTCCTGAAAAAAAAGCAGAGAAAATCAAAGTTATGACTACAATTGTTAATGACATACAGATATAAAAATACTAATTTTATTTCAAAGGTACAGACATTATTGAATCTGAACTAAATTTAATAAAATTAAAAGGACTCTGAATAGTATCTCCATCTAATACTCTTGAAGAGAAAAAATCAGATGTAATTTTAAAAGACAAAAAAGAAGTTTCAGATTCTTTATATCTTTTTGTAACCTCATAATTCGAATAAATAAGATCGACATTTTCATGCTTCACGTTCTTGCCTTTACCATCTTCAAAATATCTTGCTTTTCTGTTTTTATCCCAAATCAATTGTTGAGTTGAAATAATCGTATCCCCAATTTTAATATTAACATCTCCGTTAGCAATCATAATATTTGTTGTATTATTTATCGTTGCTCTATCGCAAGTTATCACCGATTTAGTATTTGTACTGTCTAGTTTATAGAAATCAAAATGTACACCTCCTGCTAGTTCTATTCTTTCTTCTTTGTCCGAAAATTTCTCCATTTTTTGAGACATAACTTTCAATTTTAAATTTCCATTCTCAGTATAAATAATCTCAGAATTTGTAAGTTGTTCTACCGCTAAATTTTCTGTATTAATAAAGTTCCTAATATTGGATTCTGAATTCTCACAGGAAGCAAGAACTATCAAAGAAAATATTAAACTAAAAGTGTATTTCAAATTATTAGTCTCTTGTTCTCACTCTAGTTGATTTACCAATCCAACAACCTACTTTGTAAGAAGATCCTGGTTCAATATCATTAAAAAAACAGTCTTCTTGCGATGGAAAGTATTTTGAGTAGGTTGAAATTCTCTTATTTGCTTTCTCAGTTAAGATATTATCAATACTTTTTGCTTTACTAAACATATCAACTGCTACCCAATATACCGATCCTCTTTCAAGATTAGAACTACCGCAACTAGATGATGAAGCAACATAAATATCTCCTAACATTAAGTATGGTTCTCCCCATTCTGGTTTTAAACTAGCTGCTGAATTTGCTGCAGATCTAGCGTCAGCATAAGCCCCCTTAATCTGATAAGCATAACATAATTTTAAGTAATAAGAAGCTTTGTAATCTATATCTTCCTGAAGTTGAATCGCTTGATTATAATATGAAACTGCTTCATCATAATTCTTTTTTGCAATACTCATATTCCCCATGTCATATGCGGATTTTGCAGTTGGATCTAATTCATGAAGTTGAGTAGCTGCAGTATAAAATACTTCATTCTCTGTACAATCCTTTTTATATAACAAAGTAGTTATCTTCTTCAGCAAAGTAATATTATCAGTTCCTAATGATAGTCTTTCTTTAAAAACTAGAATTAGATCTTCACAAGAAGCATAGGGAGCGAAAATATTCTCCACATTAGTTAGAGCTTTCTCGTAATACTTTGCATATTTTTTATTATTATTAATATTATAGGAAATTATATCTGAAACTACAATATACGCATCTAAAACATCTTGTTTTGTGACTTCCTCTGTAGATTGTTGTACATCATCTA
>JABHQB010000166.1 GCA_018695965.1 Flavobacteriales bacterium
AGCCATTCCATATCTATTTCATTATCAAAATGACCAATATTACATACAATAGTTTTGTCCTTCATCATTTTAAATGCCTTTGCATTAACTATGTCTTTATTTCCAGTAGCTGTTACAACAATATCAGCATTAGAAACAACAGTTTCAAGTCTCTTAACTTCATAACCATCCATCGAAGCTTGTAGGGCACAAATGGGATCAATTTCAGTAACTGTAACAATTGAACCAGCTCCCCTAAAAGATGCAGCAGTTCCTTTTCCAACATCACCATATCCACATACTACTACTCTTTTTCCTGCAAGCATAATATCTGTTGCTCTTCTTACTGCATCAACTGCACTTTCTTTACAACCATATTTGTTATCAAATTTAGATTTTGTAACAGAATCATTAACATTAATTGCAGGCATAAGAAGAGTTCCATTCTTTACTCTTTCGTATAGTCTATGAACTCCAGTAGTTGTTTCTTCAGATAATCCTTTAATTCCAGAAACTAGCTCAGGATAATCATCAAGAACCATATTAGTTAGATCACCACCGTCATCCAAAATCATATTTAGAGGTTTTTTTTCTTCTCCAAAAAATAAAGTTTGCTCAATACACCAATTAAATTCTTCTTCATTCATTCCTTTCCATGCATAAACAGGGATTCCATTAGCTGCTATTGCAGCAGCAGCATGATCTTGAGTTGAAAAAATATTACATGAACTCCAAGTAACATCCGCACCCAAATCAACAAGAGTTTCGATTAAAACAGCTGTTTGTATTGTCATGTGAAGACAACCAGCAATCCTTGCATCTTTAAGAGGCTTCTCATTCTTATATCTTTCCCTTAGAGCCATTAATCCTGGCATTTCGGCCTCTGCAAGGTTGATTTCTTTTCTTCCCCAATCTGCAAGCGAAATATCTTTTACTTTATAGGTGGTGAACTTATTATCTGTCTTATTTTTCATGCGTATATTTATATCAGCAAAAATAGCTTTAAATATTAATATTTTCAAATGCCATTTCTTAAAGAATTCATAATTAATGAAAAAACTAAAATTAAGCTATGGAAAGTAATGATAGGCGAGTTAAGTCCTAAGAAATTAAATAATGAAGAGAAAAAACTATTTAAACTAAAAAAGAGTAATGTTTTAAAAGAGCAATTCTTAGCAACTAGAGAAATATTAGAACTTGAAAATTCTGATTACATAATTACATATGATCTTGATGGTAAGCCGTCATTAAACTCTGAATTTAATATTTCAATATCACATTCTCACGAAATTGCAGCTATTGCAATCTCTAATAATTGTAAAATTGGATTAGATGTTCAGCTGAAAGAAAAGAAAATATTTAATATTCAGCATAAGTTTTTGAACAAGTCTGAAATATTAAATATTGAAGGTAATCCTAGTATTGATGTTCTAACTATGATATGGACCTCTAAGGAATCTATATATAAAGCAATCGGGTTGAAAGGTATTTCTTTTTCTGAAAATATTAAGATTGATAAAGTCACAGAAAAAGATAAAATTGGAAAAGGCTACTACATAAATGGAACAGAAAAAGTTAAATTTGAATTGAAATTCTTCTATCTGGATGAATATATTGTTTGTTATGCATATCAAAATCTATAATGATGAGTGAAATAATTGAACTTCTTTTTTCTCAGTATTCATCTTACTCAGATTCGTTTATTTTTCTAGAACTTTTTGCTGTAACAATTAACATTATAAGTGTTATATATGCTAAACAGAATAATATTTTAGTCTACCCAACTGGACTTATTGGGACTGGAATTTTTGTTTACATTTTATTTAAATTTTCTCTTTTAGGAGATATGATAATAAATGTCTATTTCTTTATAATGTCAATTTACGGCTGGTATTATTGGTCCAGAAAAAAAGATGATGTAATAATAAATAATATCTCAACACTTGAAAAAAAGGAGTATAAGTATCTAATCTTATTAGCTTTTTTAAGCCTTCTATTTATATATTTTGTTTATGACCAATTTGATATGTGGAATAGTTGGACAGCATACATTGATAATATAACAACAGCTTTTTTCTTTGTAGCAATGTGGCTTATGGCTAGAAGAAAGATAGAGAGTTGGATATTTTGGATTATAGGAGATTTAATAACTATTCCTCTTTATTTTTATAAAGGATTAACGATTTCTTCAATTCAGTATCTTATTTTTACAGTGTTAGCTATATTAGGGTATTTATCATGGAAGAAAACCTTACTCAAGAAGAGTCTTTAATTAAAAGAATTGTCATTTGTGGTCCTGAGTCAACAGGCAAAACAACTATGATAAATAATCTTTCAGTTTATTTTCAAACTAATTATGTTGATGAATTTGCTAGAGATTTTCTTCAAATAAAATGGGATAGTAAAAAA
>JABHQB010000167.1 GCA_018695965.1 Flavobacteriales bacterium
ACCGAAAAATAAAAGATTAAACCAATATGTTAGACACACAACAAAAAGAAAAGTTATTTACAAAATATGGTTCCGGAAAAGAAGATTCTGGTTCTGTATATAGTCAAGTAGCATTATTCACTGAAAGAATTAAACATCTTACAGCTCATCTTAAAGAAAACAGAAAGGATTTTGGAACACAGAGATCTCTTCAGTTAATGGTGGGTAAAAGAAGGAAATTACTAGATTACTTAAAAAGAAAAGATGTAGTTGCTTACAGAAAATTAGTGAAAGATTTAAAACTAAGAAGATAACTATTATATGAAATAACTTAAAAAAGGCAATTTTGATAATTGCCTTTTTTAGTTTGTAAACTAAGATGAAAATAAGAAAACAATAAAAAAAATGATGAAAGAAATTACAAAAAAAATTACCTTAAATGATGGTAGAGAAATAACTACCTCAACAGGTAAATTAGCAAAACAAGCAAACGGTTCGGTAGAAATCAGAATGGGGAAAACTCATATGCTAGCCACTGTTGTATCTAGTAAAGAAGCTAGAGATGGAGTGGATTTTTTACCACTAACTGTAGATTATAGAGAAAAATTTGCTGCTGACGGGAGATTCCCTGGTGGATTCTTAAAAAGAGAAGCAAGACCAACTGACCAAGAAATTCTGGTTATGAGATTAGTAGACAGAATATTAAGACCTATGTTCCCTGCGGATTATCACGCTGAAGTACAAGTGATGATCTCACTTAACTCACACGATCCTGAAGTGTCTCCTGACAGTTTAGCTGCATTAGCCGCTTCAACTGCAATTGCTATTTCAGATATTCCATTTAACGGACCTATATCTGAAGTTAGAGTTATCAGATTAAATGGAGAGTTCATTGTAAATCCATCACCTGAACAAATGAAAGAAGCAGATATCGATTTAATGGTTGGAGCTTCATCTGATAGTGTAGCAATGGTAGAAGGGGAAATGAGTGAGGTATCCGAAGCAGAGATGATTGAGGGTATTAAAGTTGGTCATGAAGCTATTAAAATTCAGTGTGCAATGCAAACCGAATTAGCTTCTGAAATCGCTACTTCTTCTCCAAAAAGAGAATATTGCCACGAAACTCATGATGAGGAATTAAAAGAAAGAATAAAATCAGAAACTTATGATAAAGTTTATGCAGTTGCTGCTGAAGGTTTAGGAAAAGATGAAAGGTCAACTAAATTTAAACAAGTAAAACAAGATTGGATTGATTCTTTAACAGAAGAAGAAGTTGAAAAATACGATTCAAAATTAATTGGAGTATATTACCATGACGTAGAAAAAGAAGCAGTTAGAACATTAGTTTTAAATGAAAAGAAAAGATTAGACGGTAGAGAAACTACTGAAATCAGACCTATCTGGTGTGAGGTAGATTATTTACCTTCTCCACACGGTTCGGCTGTATTTACAAGAGGTGAAACTCAATCATTAACAACTGTAACTTTAGGAACTTTACAAGATGTCAACAGAATAGATGGTGTTACTTTCCAAGGTCACGAAAAATTCTACTTACACTATAACTTTCCTCCTTTCTCTACAGGAGAAGCTAGAATGAAATTTAGTGTAAGCAGAAGAGAAATCGGACACGGAAACTTAGCGCAAAGAGCATTAAAAAAGATGATTCCTGCAGACAATCCTTATACAGTAAGAATTGTTTCTGATATTTTAGAATCAAATGGATCATCCTCAATGGCAACTGTTTGCGCTGGTACTTTAGCACTTATGGACGCTGGTGTAAAGATTGAAAAACCAGTATCAGGAATAGCTATGGGATTAATCTCTGATGAAAAGGATCCAAATAACTATGCTGTACTTTCTGATATTTTAGGTGATGAAGATCATTTAGGAGATATGGACTTTAAAGTTTGTGGTACTGCTGATGGTATTACTGCCTGTCAAATGGATATTAAAGTTCAAGGACTATCTTACGATATTTTAGAACAGGCTTTAAACCAAGCTAGAGATGGTAGATTACATATTTTAGAGAAAATAACAGATGTAATGACTACTCCTAGAACTGACTTAAAACCTCAAACTCCAAAAATTATTATTTTAGAAGTACCAAAATCTACTATTGGTGGAATTATTGGTCCTGGAGGAAAAGTTATTCAGGAGTTACAAGCAAAAACTGAAACCACTATTTCTATTGAAGAAATTGATGAAAAAGGTAGGGTGGAAATTTTGGGAACTGATCAAGAGAAGTTGGACATGGCAGTTGCAAAAATTAAATCTATTGCTTTTGTACCAGAAGAGGGAGAAACTTATAAAGGAAAAGAAAAATCTATTATGCCTTATGGAGCATTTGTAGGAATTGCTCCTAATACTGATGGATTGCTTCATGTTTCTGAAATTTCTTGGGAAAGAGTAGAAAATGTAGAAGAGGTGTTGAAAGAAGGACAAGAAATAGAAGTTAAATTAATTTCTATTGATCCAAAGTCTGGAAAGTTAAAACTATCTAGAAAAGTACTTCTTCCAAAGCCTGAAAAAAAATAAATTAAGATTTATTTGTAATTGTTGTAACCTTTCTGTTATATATACGTAAAAGTCTTAGGTTAAACACAATTTAGTAATTAAAAATAAATAAATGAGACAGTTAAAGATTACAAAACAAGTCACTAATAGGGAAACTCCTTCATTGGATAAGTACCTACAGGAAATCGCGAAAGTAGATTTGATTACTCCTGAAGAAGAAGTAGAATTAGCACAAAGAATTAAAGCAGGAGACAAAATAGCTTTAGAGAAACTTACCCAAGCTAATTTACGTTTTGTAGTTTCTGTATCAAAACAGTACCAAAACCAAGGATTATCCTTACCAGATTTAATTAATGAAGGAAATTTAGGACTTATTAAAGCTGCTCAAAGATTTGATGAAACTAGAGGTTTTAAGTTTATTTCTTATGCGGTTTGGTGGATTCGTCAATCTATTTTACAGGCTCTTGCTGAACAATCAAGAATTGTTAGATTACCATTAAATAAAATTGGCTCTATAAATAAAATTAATAAAGCTTATGCTAAGCTAGAGCAGCAGTATGAAAGACCTCCTACTGCTGAAGAAATTGCTAATTTAACAGAACTTTCTCTTACTGAAGTTCAGGAATCACTAAAAAATACTGGAAGACATGTTTCAATGGACAATCCTTTAGTTGAAGGAGAAGATAGTACTATGTATGATGTATTAAAATCTGATGAAAGTCCGAGTCCTGATCAAGAATTAATGTTAGACTCTTTAAGAAGAGAAATCAGAAGAGCATTAGACACTTTAACTCCAAGAGAGGCAGATGTATTATCTTCTTATTTTGGATTAAGTGGTGGTCACGCAATGACTCTGGAAGAAATTGGTGAAAAATTTGATCTAACAAGAGAAAGAGTTAGACAAATAAAAGAAAAAGCTGTAAGAAGACTAAAACACACTTCTAGAAGTAAAATCTTAAAAACCTATTTAGGATAAAAATAGAAAGAGGAGTTTTACTCCTCTTTTTTTTGCTTAAATTTGCCAAAAATTATTTTTAATGAGTGTAATAATTGCCCCTTCAATTTTAGCAGCTGATTTCGGTAATCTTCAAAGAGATTGCGAAATGGTAAACAATAGTAAATCAGATTGGTTTCACCTTGATATTATGGATGGAGTTTTTGTTCCAAATATCTCTTATGGAATGCCAATTATTAATAAAATAAATGAAGTTGCTACAAAAACTCTAGATGTTCATTTAATGATTATAGATCCGGAAAGGTATATTGAGACATTTAAAAATGTAGGAGCTGATATTCTTACGGTTCATTATGAAGCTTGTACGCATTTACATAAAACTATACAAAGCATTAAATCAAATGGAATGAAAGCTGGAATTGCATTAAATCCACATACTTCAGTTGATTTACTTAAAGATGTACTAAATGATTTAGATTTAGTTTTAGTAATGTCAGTTAATCCAGGATTTGGTGGTCAGTCATTTATTGAAAATACTTATGAGAAAGTTAGAAATTTAAGAATTCTAAGAGAAAAAAGTGGATCAGATTTTATTATTGAAATTGATGGAGGTGTAAATATAACTAATGCTCCAAAATTAATTGAAGCTGGTGCTGACGCTTTAGTTGCAGGTAGTTTTGTTTTTAAATCTGACAATCCTACACAAACAATTGAGGACCTAAAAAACTGTTAAATTCCATTTAAGTAATTTCTCAGATATTCAAAATCATTAGTTAAGTTTCCATCTTTACAAATAGTAGCTCTTTCTATAATTCTATCTGGATCTTCTCCTATTAGATAAGGAAGAATTTTATTAATAAATTCATTACCAAAATATTCTGATGCATCTTTAGCTAATTCGCAAGGTAAATTATCAACCGCCATTATGGCAATTACATCTCTTTTCTTAAAATCATCTTCCAATTCCGTTTCTGGGTTGTACCCATAAATAGGATCTGTAATCGTAGATGAGCGAATTGTAGATGCAACAGGACCATCGATATCACATGAAATATCAGCAACTACTTGTAGGTTAAAATCAGATGATTTTGCGTCCTCACGTGTAAATAAATACGGTGATCCAGCCCCATAAAAATGACCAGCAATAAAAATATCCGCATGTTTTGTATAATTCAAAAAAGAAGATTGATATTTTTCGGGATTGTTATAAAAATCGTATTTATCGGAAAGAGCTCCGTCAATTCGTTCGTTATAATCCATAGTATTTAAGCTGCAAAATACAGATTCATTAAAGGTTTTTGTAATAAAATCTTCTTTGCTAACTTCTTTTATATTTGCTTTTCTAAGAATTTCGAGAGCTCCATCTGAAACTCTACCCTTTCCTGTTAAAATTATTTTATCTGCAGAAAGTTTTATTTTGTTAAGTTCCTCATATACTTCCTTAATTCCGGAACATTTGTTTGCTGCTTTTAAGAAGAATTTATCTGATTTAAGCCCATAAGTTAAAAGTGCGTTGTACGCCCCAACAATACCAGCGTATCTGCCAAAACCAATTAATCGTTTGTTATTTTTATCTTTAAGTACTTCATAATCAATCATGGTAATATTTCTCTGCACCATTTCTTGTAAAAGATCTCTGTTATAAGATTGTTCTTTTATAGTATGCGAAAAATAAAAATATATTTTATCAGAAATTAAAGATGATATTGACACTTCCTTTACACCAAGTAACACATCACAATCGGAAAGATCATTAACTATTTCTATTCCTAAATTGGAATAATCAGAATCTAGGAAACATCTTACATCACTACTTTTCACTACAATATCAACATTAGTGTTTTCTGCAATCCACTTACATTGTTTTGGTGTAAGAACAACTCTTTCGTCTGATGGTATCTTCTCCTCTTTGAGCAATCCTATTTTCATCTATAAAATTATTTTTTACAAAAATAGATAATGGTAATGAAATGGAGTATAATATTTAGTAATTTTGCTCTTTGTTCTTTAACATATTGGGACTGACTGGATTTGACTGCAAGATGCATTGGACTGTAAGCATGTCGAGCATTGTTTTTTGGCTCGTAAAAAT
>JABHQB010000168.1 GCA_018695965.1 Flavobacteriales bacterium
TCTGAAAATATTAATATTGCTAGATTTTACAGGCCTTATGCTAGAGAGCGAATGGGTTGGAGTAGAATAAGTTAAAAATAAAGGGTAAGCTATTTGCATCGCACCGCTACAACCTAATACCCTTGCTACATTCCTGTCCTGGGGGAGTTCATAGGGAGCTGGTCGTACAAGACTTACCCTTGTCGGCAAAAGTAATATTATTCTTCTCTTTTCAAAACATTTTCTCACTTCTATTTTTGTGTATATTTGCATAAATTTTTTATGGAAAAACAAGAAAAAGCATTTATTTTAAATAAAGGGTTAATACTAGGTCTAGTTCTTATGTTCTTCCCAATTATTGATTTGTTTTATGGATTAGATATGAATTGGATCAATTATATCTTAATTTTCGGATTATTATGGATGGTTGTTTATTCGTATTTGGTGGTAAAATGGTCAAAAGAATTTGCTTCCTATTATGAAATATTCCCATTTAAAGATGCATTTAGGACTTTGTTTTTGATTTCTGCAGTTGCTTTTGGAGTACTTACAGTTGGTAAAACTTTATTATGGACTGTTTCTTTTCCAGAAAAATATATTGAGATAAATATGCAAAGGCAATTAGAACCTTATAAAATGATAAAGTCTATGCTTGACGAACAATATTTAGATGGCTCCATTAATGGAGATGATTATGAGAAAAAAATAAATAATTTTGAATCTCAGAATAATTTAATTGTATCTAATTGGGAAACATTAAGATCCGAAGGATTAGGCGTCACATATTTCTTGCAATTATTAATTTTTGTCTTATTTATAATTTCAATATATTGTGCTATATTAGCATTCTTCGTTCGTAAAAAAGAAAATTTTATTAAAACAAATTAAACATGGATATCTCAGTAGTTGTACCATTATTTAATGAAGAAGAATCACTTCCTGAATTATGTAGTTGGATTGATAAAGTAATGAAAGAAAACGATTTTTCTTATGAAGTATTACTTATAGATGATGGCAGTAAAGATAAATCATGGGAAGTGATTGAAGAACTTTCTTCAGCGAACTCTAATTTAAAGGGAACCAAATTTAGAAGAAATTATGGTAAATCAGCAGCTTTAAATGTTGCGTTTGCCAAAGCAGAAGGTGATGTAGTTATTACTATGGATGCTGATTTGCAAGATAGTCCAGATGAAATTCCAGGATTATATTCCATGATAATGAAAGATGGTTTTGATTTGGTTTCTGGTTGGAAAAAGAAGAGACACGATCCAATTACAAAAACTGTTCCAACAAAATTATTTAATTGGGCAGCTCGTAGGGCTTCTGGGATTTCTTTACATGATTTTAATTGCGGCCTAAAATCTTATAAGAATACAGTAGTAAAGTCAGTGGAGGTTCACGGAGAAATGCACCGATATATTCCGGTAATGGCAAAGTGGGCAGGATTTTCAAATATTACTGAGAAGGTTGTAATGCATCAATCTAGAAAATATGGAGTTACAAAATTTGGTATGGAAAGGTTTTTAAATGGTTTTTTAGATTTAATGACAATAACATTTATCAGTAGATTTGGGAAAAAACCCATGCACTTATTTGGAGTGCTTGGAACCTTAATGTTTGTTTTAGGTTTTAGTATTTTCGCATACGTTGGAGGATATAAAATTTATGCAATGATGAATGAGATTAAAGCTGAAAACATTGCAAATATGTCTTCTTTTTACATTGCCTTAACTTCTATGATTATCGGGGTTCAGCTGTTTCTTGCAGGATTTATCGGAGAACTTATTTCTAGAAACTCTCAGGATAGAAACAATTATCAAGTAGAAAAAGAAATCTAAAATTTTGAAACGTAAAGTGATCATAATTGGCCCTGCTTTTCCTTACAGAGGTGGGATTGCAAATTTTAATAATTCTCTTGCGGTAGAATATCAAAATCAGGGAGTAGATGTGCAAGTATATTCTTTCTCTTTGCAGTATCCTTCGTTTTTATTTCCAGGTAAAACTCAATATGAAGAAGGTGAAGGTCCAGATGGAATTAAGATCTTTCCAATAATAAATTCTGTAAATCCATTTAATTGGTTCAAAATAGCAAGAAAAGTTAGAAATGAGAATCCTGATTATGTGATTATTCGTTATTGGCTTCCTTTCATGGCTCCGTGTTTGGGTACTATCGCTAAACTTATCAGAAAGACAACAAAGGTCTTTGCAATTACAGATAATGTTATCCCTCATGAACAAAGAATAGGTGATAATTTGCTGACAAGATATTTTGTGAAATCTTGTGATGCCTTTCTTACTCTTTCATCTTCAGTACTAGATGATCTGTTAAAGTTTACAAACACAAAAGAAAAGATTTTTATTCCTCACCCTATCTACGATTCTTTTGGTGAAATTGTAGAGAAAGATAAGGCAAGAAAGAATTTAGGTTTAGATGAGAATGGAAAATATTTACTCTTTTTTGGTTTTGTCAGAAAATATAAAGGATTAGATGTTATGATAGATGTAATGGCAGATAGAAGAATAAAGGATTTGGGAGTGAAACTAATTGTTGCTGGAGAGTTTTATGAGAATAAAGAAGAATATATTTCTCAAATAGATGTTTTAGGAATTAACGATAGTGTCATACTAAAATCTGATTTTATTCCTGAAGAAGAAGTGAAAGATTATTTTTGTGCTAGTGATATGATTACACAAACTTATCGTACAGCAACTCAGAGTGGGGTTACACAAATTGCATATCATTTTGAAAGGCCAATGTTAGTAACAAATGTTGGTGGTTTAGCAGAGATTGTTCCTCACAATAAAGTGGGGTATGTTTGCGATATTAATACTAAATATATTGCAGATTCTATTGTAGAATTTTATTCTGAAGAAAAAGAAGAGGAGTTTACAAAAAATACAAAAGAAGAAAAATTAAGATTTACATGGTCAGAACTTGTAAAAGGAGTGGATAATCTAATAAAAAAACAATTATGATGAAAAAGACACTTACACTGATAGTTTTTATGTTTTCTGTATCTGTTTTTTCTCAGAATTTCACAGATGATAATGGATTAAAACAAGGTAAATGGGAAGTGAAATTTGATGATGGGAAAACAAAATACATTGGAATCTTTAAGGACGGAGTGGAACAAGGACTTTTCAAATTCTATTACAATTCTGGAGAGATAAAAGCGACCAAAGAGTTTTTTCATAAAGGAAAAGCTGCTGCTACACATATATTTTATAAAAATGGAAATATTAGAGCTTCTGGTCTTTATTTGAATAAACTTAAAGATAGTACTTGGAATTATTATAATAACGATAGTATTTTAGTTCTTTCAGAACAATTTCA